>CAYUAP010000131.1:0-13202 GCA_964442735.1 uncultured Planctomycetaceae bacterium
TAAAATTATTTATTATAAATGTTTAGTTTGTTATTGTAAAATATTGTATTTTACGACAGACTATCTGTATTTATCCGTGATATCCATGGTTCCAAAATCATTCGTGAATGGTTACTAAAAACGGAATGATAACTCTTTTTTGATAATATTCAAATATCCGATAGGACTCCGATATTTTATGCTTGACTTTCATTGTATTATGATTATATTGTATTATGATTATACTGGATTTTAAGACGTTAAATATCATGGTAAAATTACGATTTATGTCGGTTGTTTTACAAATTCAATCCGTGAATAGATAAAGAAAATAATGCAAATGAACAAAAACATAATTATTTTTTGGCTATTTCTATTGGTTTTTGTCGTTTCCGTACAGGCGGAATCGATAAAACCGCTCCATCTTGCCTCCGATTCCGGGATGTATATGGATCCCAATTCCGGGAAGGGTACCTATTCCGCCATACGCAGTTGTGATGGTAATTTGGATACCTACACATGTCTTCGCGACGATACTCCGGACGGAGATAACGAAAAAATGATTCCACCGAAGGGAAATGATCCGGTAACAGGACATATTGCCTTTAAATTTGATAAACCGTATTTTGTCTACGGAATAAAAATAACAGCGCCACGTAATAATTTTTATTCTCCGCGTAATATGGACATTTATTGTCTTCGACCGGGTGACGATATTGCCAAACATCCCATTCCCGATGATCTTGAAAACGACAAGGGACTACTTCCGATACTTCGACATGAAATACTTCCCTATTTTTGTAATGGAGAATCGGCATTAATACCATTTAAACCGGTTACGACCGATACCCTCGGAATTCGTTTTAATTCCGCATACGATACGGGCAGATTAAATTACGCTATTATCCAATTCGCTGAAATTGAAATATATGGTATTCCCGCGAACAAGGCTGCCGAATTCGATCCGAAGACAGCTCGTTTGGATTCAGGATCCTGGCAGGAGATTCTCCATGATCGGGAAGCGATTCGTCACCGAAACGAAATTCCCTATCCGAATTCACGTATGGAATTGGCCTGGTTGCGTCAGGATTCCGGACTAATGGACGTCAGTGCCTATTTTCAATATACACAGGATATGCTCCTGGAACGTAATTTAATTCGCAAGGTTCTTGACGAGATCAACGAATATGAACCGAATCCGGACCTGGAAAAGAAATTTGCCAAACTGGTTGAATTAAATTCCCAATCGAACGATCCGGCTGTTCGCGAACTCTATAATGAAGTATGTCGTAAACGCCGGGCTCTTCGTTTGGCCGTTGTTCGTGATTTTTCCTCCGAATATGTATTTGTCAAACATTGCCAATTACAAAATCAACCGTCGTTCGCCTCCAGTGCATTTTTGTCCGATTCCGTTTATAAAGATCGACTCGGTGACTGGCGTATGGGCTCCGAATTATGTAAAATGATTATTGATGAAAATGGTAACGTGAAAATAGAACTCCTTTTACAGCAACCATTGGGAATTATTCGGGATCCTTGCCCCACTCTGGACGGAACAAAAATTGTTTTCTCCATGCGGACCAGCGAATTGGATGACTATCATCTATATGAAATGGAGATAGCCACAAAAAAAGTACGTCAATTAACCTTCGGACCTGGTACGGCGGATATTGAACCTTGTCTTCTACCCGATGGTGATATTATCTTTATGTCGACACGTTGTGATCAAAATGTCCCATGCTGGTCGTCGGATGTAACCAACATTTATCGCTGTGACAGTAACGGACTCTATATTCGCCGACTCGGTTTTGATCAGGCCCATCTTGTTTATCCGACCTTAACAGAAGATGGACGAATTATCTTTACACGCTGGGAATATAACGACCGTGTCTCCGGATACTGCCATAAACTCTTTATTATGAATCCAGACGGAACGGCTCAAACGGAATTTTACGGGAATCAGTCCTTTTCGCCTCGTTCGATTATACATGCGCGTAATATACCGGGTACGTCCAAAATGCTCGTAATTGGGTCGGGACATCATACCTATCAAGTCGGAAAACTAATGCGGCTCGACCGAACAAAAGGGACCCAGGAAGCAGAAGGACTCGAATATGTCAGTCCAGTCAAGCCATTTAATCCGGTTCGTGATGACCTGTTCGGCGCACAGGGCGAACTTTTTCAATACCCACTTCCCATTGATGAAGATAACTATCTCGTCTCCTACGTACCGGAAGGAAACCCCGGACGCGGCGGACGATCTCATCGCCCTTTTTCAATCTATTGGATGAATAGTGACGGAGCCCGGGAACTCTTAATTCATGATACAACGATTTCATCGGGACAAATTGTCCCTCTGGCAAAACGGACGCCCCCTCCAATTCGACCCAATGCGTTCGATCTCAATAAAAAAGACGGACTCTTTTATGTTCAGGATATCTATTATGGCCCCGGTCTAAAGAATGTACCGCGAGGAACGATCAAGAAAATCAGGGTTATTGCTATTTCCTACCGTGCCATGTCCGCTGGAGTCGATTACGACCAGCCATCAGCACAGAAGCATACGCCTATTGGAGTCGGCAACAGTAGCTGGGACGTTAAACACGTTTTGGGGGATGTCAACGTTGAATCGGACGGGTCCGCCTATTTTAAAGTTCCGGCACGAACTGCGGTCTATTTCCAGATGCTTGATGAAAAAGGACGAATGGTTCAGTCAATGCGAAGTTGGGCCATGGTTCTACCCGGTGAAACGTTCTCCTGTGTCGGTTGTCATGAAGATAAAAATACAACTTTTACGAGTAAAACGTTATCGACTAAAGCCAGTACAAAAACACCACAGGAATTACAGCCCTTTTTTGAGCCTGGTGAAATTGCGGAACCGGAAATGATGAAGGATTTTAATGAATCGGAAAAACGTGCCTATCATTACTTGAATGTAAATGCGCCCCAGGCTATGGACGTTCCCCAGGGATTTAGTTATCTTCGGGAAATTCAACCGATTTGGGACAAACATTGTATTTCATGTCATACTGGTAAATTGGACGCCAATGGCAAGCAGATGCCCTTGAGTCTGCTCGCAGATACTGGCGAATACACCTGGAATCAGGCTTGGAAAGACGTTAAATCACTTCCCCAGTCCCCACAGGCGATTTATCCGCAGAACGGTCGTGATATGAATCCCGGACGCGAATATGCCGAATCCTATCTGCACCTGACAAATTGGGGACGTATCTGTTATGGCCATGAAAGTAAATGGGTTAATTGGATACCCATGGCCATTTCATATCCACCGATGCTGGCGCCCTATTATTGGGGGTCGACGAAAAGTTCCCTTCTTGATTATTTGGAGCCTTCCCATTACAACGTTCAAGTATCCGATCGGGAAAAACATCGGGTCGCCTGCTGGATCGATCTCTGTGTCCCCTATTGCGGGTCCTTTATGGAGGCAAATATCTGGGATAAAATCGAGCACTCCTATATCCATTTTTACAGACACGACTGTCGTCCGGCCTATCTGTTTCAGGAAAGTAAACGACTCAAACACGCGGAAGTGGAAGTTGACCATCTAGCCAAATACAAAAAACATCTTCTGGAAAAGATCAACTATTTGCCAAATGAATTTCGGCAGTTTACCTTCGGTGGTTTGGAAAATCAGCGTCTATTTATTGAGGCCTGGAAAAATCGGCCGAATACCGTTCCGATTTTCGGCTACGCTGAAGGCCAAAACGCACGAGGCGGTTCCAATGTCAAAAACGAGTTGCGTAATATCGCACTTAATCCGAAAGATGCCGTGTTTAGTCTTCGTTCCTATCCCCACGTTACGGCCAATAGTCACTTGAAATACCTTTATGAAAACGCGCCCGCCAATGTTATCAATGGAAAAATGAACGATGGCAAGGCCTGGCGTCCCAATCGCCGAACAGATTTAAAGCTAACAATCGAATTCGGTCGGGACATTGAAGTCGAAAAAGTTATTATCTATTTGGCCTTGAATAAAGATCAGAAAAAAACCTGGTCCAGTGCCGTTCTGGAATTTTCCGACGGTACTCAACAGAAAATCGAATTACGCTGTGATATCACAGGGCAATCGTTCGAGATACCACGAAAAAAGACTTCCTTTATTCGGATTACCCATCTTCAGGAGGCATTTCCGCTCTCCGAAAACGGAATCGCCGAAATTGAGGTCCTGGGTAAAGACGTACCTGCTTTTTAATAGTTTGTACTTTATCGAACCAACTGTTTATTTCAGGTGATTGCTGCTCATCCGGAGACTCCTATGGGTATTGCTTGTTTGTTGTAACTCAAACAATAACAAAAGAGTCTCTTTTTTCCAATATCATATTTTCAAAAATTCACTCCTCGGCGAAAAATCGGGAAAAGTACAGACTATGTTACTTCCTCTAAAATTTTAGAATGGAGTCTATACTCAAGGTCGTTATAAAAGTCTATTTTTAAAAACAGGCGAGACACCTGTTTTGGAGGAGATATGGACGAGACGTCCGTACTCCCAGGAAATGCCGTATTTATAACGTCCTAAAGTCTATTTAATCACTCTTGAATGGTAATCTGATTTCGTGTCGAGGATTATGGCGAACTGGTATTCTGGTTTCTTGGAATTGTAAACAATATTGAACGAAGGCGAGGAGTCGAAGGATAATATGTCGGAGACGCTTGCTGAAACAACGATTGTCAATACTACAGGTTGTTTAAGCCGACCATATCCATGGGCTTGTGAATGCTTGTGAATATTTAACGGTTTATGCTTTTGGCCTAAAGAGCGGAATAATTACCCAAGGAGCGTCGGCGTCATACCAATGTACGATTGACTCGTTCGACCATTAACGTTTCACTTGAGGCAGGTTTAACGTCTTCTCCATTGGGTTCTCCGCGTTTTTTTCGGATTTACGTTTTTTCGGCTACCATCGGTCTTCACTGCGCGGGCGAGGACACCCACGCTCCCGGGAAATCACCGAAACGTAAAGTCAACCAAATAATGGGAAAAGTACAGTTATAACGGACGAATCCAAATATTGCGGAATTGAACGGGACAACCATGACCGGAGAAAGAGATAGGTCCGGTTGTCTTGGTTGAAAACGCACCGGGCAGATTGAAATGACCGGTTGTACCATAAATATCTTGATTGTTCTGAATAATAATACCGTTTTGCATAATAGTAATACGAGGTTTTTGTGCTAATTTTCCTTCTTTAAATATGGCGGGATTAAAGAAAATATCATAGGACTGCCAATTACCGGCAGGAAGACAGGCATTGACCAACGGTGGTGTCTGGCCATAGATGGCACCACAGGCACCATCGGGATAGTTATTGATCTTGTTGGAATCGAAGATCTGAATTTCATAGCAATCATGGACTAAAACACCATTATTCCCTTGATTTCCCCAAGGTCCTTCGAAATTAGCGGGACTTTTCCATTCCAAATGGAGCTGAAATGCGCCGAATTCCTTTTTCGTACTCAATTTTCCAGAGACACATTCAACAGTTCCATCCACTAATTTCCATTCTGTCGGTTTCCAGGCGTCCAAATTGGTACCATCAAATAATATGATAGCGTCTGCGGGTGCTTTTGGAAATTCCGTGATCGGATTGACCTTGACCTTTTTAGGAATCGGGCGCGAAGGATCATGGACTCGATATTGACTCCACGGCTGCTGGGGGGAATCGGAGTAACCGTAACTTTCATTTGCGTTTTTAGGAGTTACGATGTGACCAGCAGCTAAAGCATTCAAACAACAATAGCCACAAAATACTACCGTAAATACGGTACTTAACATCTTTTTCATTGATTACCTTTCTGTTTGTTTTTATGGTAAAAATCGACAATGGTGTTTATATTAGTCTCGAAATATCGTTCGTCGCAAGCGGGCGTATCAACACCAGCCTCCGCAAAAAATATATTTAGAGATTCCGGTTCAAAAATAGCGTTATGTAAATTGGAAGATGCAGCAACCGGACATTTTATAATATCACGAAATGTTTTGGAATCTATACGACCATAATATTTTTTAAGTTGCTGATAAAGGGTGTCGGCATGTTTACCCGGATTGGAAATATATACAATGTCTTCCAAGGCACCAGGCAACCGTGGATCCGCTTCGCCTGGCTTTAACGATAATACAGGTTTTTCTGATTTTGCTATTGCCTCTACCGCCGCCATTGATCCATATCGATCCGATAGAATATAATAATAATCACAGGTTAAAGGTCCCGACTTCATTAACATCAGGGCTTCCGAAACCGTTTTGCACTCTTCCATAACCCGTCGCATCAGGAAGGCCATTGGCAGACCGTCCCATTTTCCTTCACCACGTCCACCCATTTCACCCATGGCCACCCCTTCCCGATTCATGGCAGTTACCGTTCCGATAAAACCGGGATAGGAGACACTTGCCCAGCAATTTAAATTATGGGGCAGATAAACGATTAATGTTGCAAACTTCTGAAGACCAATATCGCGCATATAGTCCAGAACGCGCACATGGCGAACCTTGCCGTCAAGAGTCGCCTTTCCTCGAACGGCTACACCACTACAATGAAAAAGTTCTGGAAAACTATTAATCTGATCAATTTTGGCTAAATCCATACCACTTCCTTTAGCCAAAGCTTGACCTTCGGCAAAAAAGCGGTCTGGTATATAGGGTTTCGTTCTTTTCTGTATCTCTTTAATTCGTACGAAAAAAGAATCGTGTTGCTTGACGTAGTATCCGGCAGCGACAAGGAGAATACGCATATACATCTGTTGTATCTGATCTTTCATCAGAACACCGTGTGCTTTCCCCATTTCCTCGGGCGTTCCTTTCAAAATGAGAACCTGTCGCTCGCCGTCCAACAGACACAACATACCGTTTGGAACCTGTTTGACCAGCGTTAATTGATCTTCTGCCGGCAGATATTGACCAATAAAAAATATAGTTATAAAAAGAGCGATTGTCCATGGTCGGGAATCTGTGATATTGTTATAATGAATCATTGTGATTAAACCTGTATCACCTTTTATAAAAATGGTTGAAGTTGACGTGCCGCTTGACCAAGTTGATCAATGACCTGCTGATACATCGTTTCTTTATAACGGCATCGGGGAATGGCAAGACTGATTCCGGCAACGACTTCATGACGCCGATTAAACAATACTTCCGCAAAACAGTTCAGATCGATATCGTCATGAAAAAGAACGGCCGAAGTTCCATGAAGATGTTTCGCAAGAAGCTCTTTTTCCTGTTCCGAGGGCTGATAATCCGTTTTATTGCCCGCAATGACCATTCCAATAGCGGATTTTAAGTAATTTTCCCGGGTTCCGACCAAGGAGGTCATACGAAAGGGATGACGGCATTCCACTTTATCCAAATAGAGAATATCCGTTTTATCAGGAATCGCTAAATGAACGGTCTCGTCGAATCGCTCCGATAATACCTTTAAAATCGGATGGCAGATTTGAATGATCCACTGTTCCCCGGTACAACAACAGGAAAGCTGAAATATCTTGTTCCCTATGGAATAACGGCCCGTTATGGAATCTTTTCGTACAAGATCCCATTTTTCAAGTGACGTTATAAAACCGTGTAACGTCGGAAGAGGCATGTTCAGTTCCCGACCTATTGTTGTCAGAACCAGTTCTCCATTATGATTGGCAATTATTTCCAATACCGTCATTGCTTTATCAATCGACTGAATTGTTTTCATAAATACGTATTTTCCCCTTCTTTTCTTCCATTGTATTCTGACAATTAAATAGGTCAATCCAAAAATATTGTTTTTTTTCGACTTTGGCCGAAAATAAATGTTGACATGGCTAATCTTTTAAGATAAAATATTCTTTATCATTTACAAAGCAACTTCGACATTAACGAAAGGATAGTATAATGCAAAGAAGAGATTTTATCAAGATGGCCAGTTTTTCCACTGGATTATGTTTACCTTGTATCGTATCTTCTTCCTGGGCGGAAGAGAAAAAGGGCAAGATCCTCTATTTTGACCTTTCCACCGAATGGGAGCATCCACCAACAGTCGATGAAAAAGATGGAACAAGTTTCGCCGGAAAAATCGTTAAGAAATTGGGAAATTCGTTTGGTTACGAAGTCGTATGTACAAAAGACGGTTCCGTTTTCGATGGCGATTTGAGTCAGTATGCTGCATTTGTCTTCTATACTTGCGGCGATTTGGATATTAAAGTCAAGGACCGAACTCCTGTTTCCAAAAAAGGTCTTGAAAATCTGATGAAGGCGATTCGAACCGGAACTGGATTCCTCGGAATTCATAGCGCGACAGATACATGGCAGTGTAAAGGTCCCTTGTACGAGAATCAGCCGGAAGCGGAACGAACTGAATATATAAAAATGATCGGCGGTGATTTCATTACCCATGGTGAAATGCAAGAAGCAACTCAAGTCTTTGTCGAACCTGTTCAACTTCCGTGTCTTAAAGCACTAAATGTTTCGAGTGTTCGAGTTTTTGACGAATGGTATTGTATGAAGAACTTCAATAAAGACATGCACGTTCTGATCATTCAGGATACGAAGGGAATGAAGATTGAAGGACGCAACGCCTGTTATAATCGACCCAGTTATCCTTCCACCTGGATTCGTATGGAAGAAAAAGGTCGTGTTGCCTATACGGCGGTTGGTCATGATAATAAACGTTGGGAAACCGACTATCTTCAAAATATCGTTACAGATCTGATGAAATTTATTACCGGCAATTTAGATCTTGATCTGACACCGAATATGGATAAAGTCTGTCCGCAAGGTACTGTTCTACAGAATAAAAAATAGGAGGTTTGTAATGTCTTTAAAACCATCTCGGCGACGTTTTATGGTAGGTACAGCAGCAGTTCTGACGTCCGGACTGTGGACACCCTATCTTTATTCGAGTGAACAGCCTCTTCGTAAAAGGGGAATTAACGAACGACTTCGAATCGGAGCTATTGGAACCAGTGAATATCGGACAGGAATTTGGGATAAATCGGAACCGTTTGATGGACGAGGATCTCAAATAGCGCGTAAAGCGGCCGAATTTGGTGAAATGGTTGCCGTGGCCGATGTTTTTCTTCCATTTGCGAAGCGTTTCGCGGCCTATTTTCCAGGTAAATGTACGCCATTTCAAGATTATGAGAAAGTACTGGAAGACCCGTCTATTGATGTGGTTACGATTGGTACTCCCGACCATTGGCATACTAAAATTGCAATAGAAGCCATGAAGGCGGGCAAACATGTCTATGTTGAGAAACCTTTAACCTTAACGATGGAAGAGAGTCGTTTAATTGCTAAAGTGGCTAAAGAAACAGGCCAAATCGTTCAAGTTGGTTCACAGCAGCGAACGGAGAATCCGACCTTTATTAAAGCGGCTGCATTATGCCGTAGTGGACGACTGGGTGACAAAATTTTAGCTACCTGTTCCTGTCCCAATAATGAAACAATTGCCTTTAAAGGGGTTATGGATAATCGGGTACCTTTTAAAGTTCAGCCGATTCCGGAAGGACTAAATTGGGATAAATGGCTGGGGCAGACACCTTGGGAAGAGTATTCCCTGGAGCGATGTTTTTATAATTTTCGTTGGTGGTTAGCCTATTCTGGAGGAGAAATCACCAATTGGGGCGGACATAACGTCGATTTTGCCACTTGGGCCATGAATATGACCAATGATGCTCCTGTCGAAATTTCCGGGACAGGAACGTTTCCCGGCATTAAAGGTTGGTACGATACCGCCGAGATTTTCGACGTTATCTTCAAATATAAAAACGGATGTGGACTTCGTTTGAAGTCTGGTGAAAACGCCGTTCTTCTGGAAGGAGAACGCGGACGAATCCGAGTTAATCGTGGAAGATTAACAGGAAAACCAGTGGAAATTCTGACGAAAATGGACGAAGAAGAACTTGCAGAGGTTACAAATGTTCTAATGAAAGGGAAAAAGTCCGGTAATCATATGAAGAATTTCTTCGAATGTATTGAGGATGGTACCCAACCAGTTTCCGATGTTTTATCGACTATCAGTGGAATCAATATGTGCCACATGGCAAATATCTGTCTTCTGACAGGACATTCTCTCCGTTGGGATCAGACAAAATACGAATTCGACGATTCGAAAGCCAATGCCTTAATTACACGAAAACCGCGTAAAGGTTATGAAATTAAAATGTAGAAAACAGAAAACAGAAAACAGAGTGTGGTCTACATGGCACTTGTAAATCCGGGAGTAACGATTCACAGGTATATGGTTGACTTGTTTAGTTATTAATCTTTTTTATAGGTTGACTGCCAAGCCCAAATTTGTCAATTGTGGTGATTTAGGGACTTCCGAGTCTGTTCGCGCAGGGTGGATGATAATAATCCTCCCTACGTACAGGTAATGTCAGTAGAATTTAATTTGATATGGAGATCTTGGAGATCTCGGAGGAAGTTCACCCATATTCGGATTAAGAAGTCTTTTTTCATTATTCTTTATTTCCAGCATGATTTTCTTTTCACGACGTAAATTACGAGAATAATAACAAAAAAATATCGACATAAATATACAATGTTTTATTATTGTAATTTTATGATTATTACTGTAATTATCAGGCGATATTATGCAAAATACCCATACTTTTGTAATAAAAAAAACAAGATAAAATATTCTTTTATTCAAACGATAAAAAGAGAAGTCGTTTAAAGAACAGAAAAAAAGAATATTTAATTTATACTATCGGCACAATTAGGGATCCGATAACCACTAATATCTGATATCTCTATAAAGAATATATCTCCGTGTTATATAAAAGAGCATTGGTGGAACCATAAATGGTAATACCAATTTCAGGAGCAAATAGTAAAACAATAACGAAAAAGTATGCAACAAATAACGTTTTTCTGATCCTCTTAATTTTACCTTTTATTTCTGATATATTACATTAATGAATATCTTGTTGAAACTGAGATGTGTTTATTAACCAGCATGACGAAACTTTATATCCAGCATCCCCTAAAAGAAGAAGAGCCCGTCTTTGTGCCGTTGCATCATTCATGGAAAATGGGAGATAAAGGGTCTCTTTTTTTTCAAAAGGTTTTATCAGTAACAGCAATTGTCTTTCGGTAGATTGCATAATACAAATCATGATTACGATTAAGACTAAATAAATTCCGATTGTAAACGAAAAAATTATATCATAGAAGACATTTGACCAATATAATTTTAAATAGGGATCCAATATCGTTCCAAGTATGGCTGCTAATAAAACAAAGGAAAGTATCCATCGCATTTTAACAATTTGACTATTAATTGCCTTGGCTATTTCAAGATAATCATAAATGTCGTCTGTTTTGTTTTCATTGTTCATTTTTCTGTTTAATGTATTTTATCACTTGGTGTCCTGTTTACCTTTGGGAAGTCTAACATACTGTCTACAGGAGTTGATGACAGCCCGGACAGGTCGGTTCATTTGTCTCTCCCTTTATTCACGGATTGGTTGAGTGAATATATTACAAACGCGCGTTAATATTGTCGCTTTTTCAAGGGGATCCTCGATTAATTTAAACATTTTCATCCATTTATCGATTACAGATGACAACTTTTTTTCGCACAATAACATTATCTTAAACTGCAAAGGCAATCGTTCCACTAAAATTGGAATCAGTATCGACCATTCTTGCGCTGCGGAATATATTTTGTACTCGATCAAATTACATATTATATTCATTATAACAAGAGTTCGAATATCATCAATATCAATAGTATCGATTTTTTCTCGGAGGCGTTGAAGTAGAATTTCTGCCACACGTTTTTCATTAATTTTGATATGAAGACAATATAGACGACGAAGAACCGATGTATAGGCAACATCATTGTCGATTTTATCCAATAAAACAAGGCATCGACGAACAGCGTCCCGACCGGCTTTTTTATTGCCCGATCGAAATAGTATTTTTGCCCATATTATCAAGACTTCAGTCTGATAGAATATATTCCCCTTCCCTAACGATACTCTTTTTTCTGCCATTTCCATTAGTATCGCGGACTGAACTCTATCATTATTATCAGAAATCAAAGATAGACATTCGCGATCGTCTTCAATTCGTTCCAATAACCAGGGTAGAGCTAAAACATTCGTTAATTCAGGATATTTGACGATTTCCAACAGAATTCGATCCCGTTCCCATGAAGAGGATTCCAAACTTTCAAGGATTTCCCGAATCGTCCGAAGTTTCCGTTCCCATTCAGAATTGTCATTTCTGTTTTTTGCATATAATGCCGATCCCACATGGAAATGGAGACGCTGCAATAATACTTCAAGTTCCTCCTCCTGAAATTTCAGGGGACAAACGCATTCGAGTTCAATCGACTTGAGTTTTAATATAACCAATAATTCCTCGTAGAGATTTTCATCTTCCAGATGATGTAATGCCTCTTTAAAAAAAGGAAGACTGACGGAGTTGTTCTGAAGTAGTTCGTCGTTTCTCAATATAAAACGACACCAGTCCACAAGTGCGTTTTCACGTTCTTCCGGATCATGAATCGACTTGACAATTCGACGAATCGTCCGTGGAGAAAACGAATGTAAAACAATCGGAACCAGAAGCCGTTTAAGATGATCTCTCCCCGACGGTTCCACCTTCTGAATTGCCTTTTGAATTTCTGTTAAATAACGACATTTCACCATCTTCCAATCAGAATCGGCCTTTGATCGATATCGTTTCCATAATAATCGACGAAAAGGGAAGAACAATATCAGTAGATTTGCTTGTTCGTCCTTTTCGATAACTTTCTTAATGGCCCGATACGTAATTTTATAAAATGATAATAAATAGTGTTTTTTAGAGGGAATCGTCATCTATTAAATCTCTTTTGATAGAGCGTTCGACAAAACCTTTTCCGATTGAACTCCGGTATACTGCTGTACGATCACTCCATTTTTAAATAAAAATAAACTTGGAACGGAAGAAACACCGAAAATAGACGCCAATTCCGAATTATCATCCACATTGACTTTTACAATTTTGGCTTTTCCATCGTATGTCTTGGCGATATCGTCAAGAATGGGAAGTTGCATACGACAAGGTCCACACCAAGGGGCCCAAAAATCGACCAAGGTTATTCCGTTAGCAACACATTTATCCAATTCATCTTTTGAATTGATATTTGTAATATTCGCACTCATTTTTTCCTCCTTGTATATTATTAGTAATTATTCACGGGCTACGCCACCCGTTTACTAGTATTGTAATTAAAACATTA
>CAYUAP010000132.1:0-13144 GCA_964442735.1 uncultured Planctomycetaceae bacterium
TCTATCGTTGAATTTAAGTTAATGCGTATGGACGAGACGTCCGCGCTCCCAGGTACAGAATGAAAAATTTTTAAATTATGTATTGTCAGGAACCGGACGGGAAGTCCGAAATTCCAGATCCCCTTTATCCAGATTCCCTTTAATTCTATTCATCCTCGACTTGACAGAGGAAGGCGTTTTGAAGATAATAATGTTCAAATATATAAATTTTAGATATATAATGTAGATATATGCTGTCGGCGATTGTATGGGGAGTCCGGAATTCCGGCTCGTCTTCATCCTCGACTTGATAATGGAAGGCGTTTTTAAACAAATAACGTATTCTTAAACAAAATAACAGATACCGGTTGCTATATAAATTGTTTTTTATATCGTTTTACGAGGAATGTAAATTCAAAATACTTTCCTGATAACCTGATAAAAAGTTAATAATTATTAATTGGAGGAGTACTCTATGATACACCATTCGATATTTCCAGGGAAAATTTTTCTGTTAATATTTTTTATGTGTTCACTGTTTTTTCAGATCGGACTTGCAGAAGACGTCCCGGAAAAAATCATTGTTCATCCCAAGGACAATGGAAAAGCATTACTCAATCCGGGCATGGGCTGGGTTTTTCATCACTATGATAATAGTATCGACGGATATGGAGAATGGCACGGTCCAAATTACGATGGGCGTGAATTTCCAGGGCTTTCCGTGGCCTATTTACGACTAGCCTGGTCCTTTTTAGAACCGGAAGAAGGTGTCTTTAACTGGTCGATTCTCGATTCGGTCATTCAGCGTTACGAACGAATGGGTATTCGTTTCGCGTTTCGATTTACCGTCTTCGAAGGAAACGATGCGGAAGATGGTGTTCCAACCTGGCTACGAAAGGCAGGCTGTCCCGGCGTTATTGCCGAACCCTATGGTCAAAAACGCTGGGAAGTCAATTACGCCGATCCATTGTTTCTGGAAAAACTGGAACATTTTCTAATGGCCGTGGGCCATCGATATGGGAATAACCCTAATCTGGATTTCGTAGATATCGGTACTCTTGGAATTTGGGGAGAAGGACACCCCGTTGGTAAAAAATATACGCCCGATGTTTTAAAGAAACATATCGCTCTGCATAAAAAAGCATTTCCCAATATTTGGATCGTGGCCAACGACGATTTAACCACCCATCTGGCACAGTCCTATACCCCGGAAGCCAAAAATGACGCGCTCCATATCATTCTCAATGAAGGATTGGCTTTCCGTGACGATAGTTTAAACGTCTATCCTCAATCAAAACAACCCTGGATGGCCGATATGGCCGCCCATTTCTGGAAGGATCGTCCTGTAATCCTGGAGATGGGACATTACGATTACGCCAAAAAAGTCGGCGCCTGGGGTGGTGAACTTTACTTAAAGGCCGTTGAAGATTATCACGGCTGTTATACTTCAATTCATGGTAATCCGATAGTATTCCTGGACGAAAATAAAGAACTAATCCGACAAATCAATCTTCGACTCGGCTACCGATTCCAATTAAAAGAAGCCATATGGTCCGCAAAAAATGATAAAAAGGCAACTCTCATTTTCGATTCCACTTGGAAAAATGCCGGTGTCGCCCCTTCCCTCAAGGATCAGTATCTTATTTGGACTTTATTCAATGATCAAGGTGATATTTGTGCCGTTTTTGCCGACGAAAAAAGTAATATAAAAGGATTAGGCCCTAATGAAGAACGAACATTTCATAACTCTTTCTGTATAACTCCAAAACTACACCCCGGCCGATATACTGTTTGCGTCTCTCTTGGAACTGTTTCCGGTACCCCTAAAATCATGCTCCCCTATCCTTCCTGCCTGGAAAAAAAGGAATATCTCCGCGAATATCCCTTTGGTCAAAAAAATGAAATAGACGCTCGCCGCTATCCATTAGGAGAAATAATAATTCAATAATCATAATATTAAAATAATCACAATATTTCAATAACAATAACTATAACCATTAAATAACTATAATGAAAAAATTAATTAGTACATAATATAATTATTTCGTTGCTTTTTATGTCAGTTTGATTATAATAGCCTTTTATATTTGCTTTATCTCTTTGGTTTACAAAAAAAGCGAAACAGAAGGAAATTATTACGGAAGGAAATTATTAATGACAAAAATAGGAACCCCATTATCATCATCAGCCGTAAAAGTCATGTTACTTGGTTGTGGAGAGCTTGGTAAAGAAGTTGTATTGGAATTTCAGCGATTGGGAGTTGAAGTCATTGCGGTGGACCGTTATGAAAATGCGCCCGGTATGCAGGTTGCCCATAGATATCATACGATAAATATGCTCGATCCTGGAGAACTTCGTCAGGTGGTTGAATTGGAAAAGCCGGATTACATCGTCCCGGAAGTCGAAGCAATAGCGACAACGGAACTTCTCAAACTGGAAAAAGAAGGTTATCATGTAATACCGTGTGCCAACGCAACTTATTTAACCATGAATCGAGAAGGCATACGCCGCCTGGCCGCCGAAGAATTGGGGATCCCGACCTCGCCCTATCGTTTCGCCGCTAATATCGACGAATATCATCAGGCAATTAAAGAAATTGGTATTCCTTGTGTCATAAAGCCAATTATGAGCTCCTCGGGCCATGGTCAGAGTATCGTAAAATCATCGGCCGAAATAGAGGACGCCTGGAAAATATCACAGGAAGGTGGTCGAGCCGGTGCTGGTAAAGTTATTGTCGAAGGATTTGTGCCTTTTGATTATGAAATCACCCTTCTGACTGTTCGACATATAGGTGGAACAAGTTTTCTGGAACCGGTAGGTCATCATCAGGTCAATGGAGATTATCAGGAGTCATGGCAACCACAGCCTATGAGCGAACTAGCCCTTTCACGAGCACAGGATATCGCGAAAAAGATTACAGATGCCCTCGGTGGACGTGGTATTTTTGGCGTCGAACTCTTTATCCGCAGCGATCAAGTCCTGTTCAGTGAAGTCAGTCCGAGACCCCATGACACCGGGATGGTTACCTTAATATCCCAGGATCTATCCGAGTTTGCCCTTCACGTCCGCGCTATTCTGGGACTCCCTATCCCAAATATCGCATTCCATGGCCCTTCCGCGTCTAAAGCAATAGTCGTTGATGGAAATTCCAATAAAATGGCCTTTGATTCCCTGGAAGAGGTCCTTGCCGAACCGGATACCGCAATCCGACTCTTCGGAAAACCGGAATTAAAGGGGCATCGAAGACTCGGTGTTCTACTGGCCCGTGATGATAGCATCGTAAAAGCCCTGGCAAAAGTCAACCGAATGAAAGAAAAACTTCATGTAGAACTCTAAATAAAAAATACAATTGTAAACAATTGCAAAAAAAATATATAAAAGACTTGATAGTGGAAAACAGATTCTGTATAATCATGATAATCATGGAGTTGAATGGGATCGGGAGTCTGTTTTCGGTCTTAATATAACGATCAGTTAAATTTATACAAGGAGTCAAACGATGCGAAAAATAACACGTCGGGAATTTGTACAGAACACGTCTACCATAGGAGCCGGAGTTCTGATATTACCACGACACCTGCTCTACGGCGAGGAAACGCCGAATTCGAAGTTGAATATCGCCTATATCGGTATTGGAGGACGTGGAAGCGCCAATCGGGATGGTCTGAAAAGTCAGAATACCTATGCTCTGTGCGATACGAATCGAGATACCCTGGAAAAAGTTGGAGCAACCTATCCAAAAGCGATTCAAACAGTCGACTGGCGCTCTCTTGTCGATAATGATAAAATAGATGTTTTTGTCGTATCGACAGCCGAACATCACCATGCCTTGGCGTCCATTTGCGCCATGCGCGCCGGCAAAAGTGTTTATACGGAAAAACCATTGGCTCGAACCATTGAAGAAGCGCGTATTATGCAGGACGAGTATAAAAAACGCCGTGGAAAAATCGCAACTCAAATGGGAACTCAAATTCATGCCGTCGATAATTATCGACGTGCCCTGGAACTCGTTCGTGCAGGGGCGGTCGGTAAAATATCGGAAGCGCATGTCTGGTGCTCCCGTACGATTAAGCCGATCGGACCAACCGTTCTCGAAGAACAGCCCGTCCCAAAAAATATCGCCTGGAACGAATGGATCGGTCCTGCTCCTGTACGTCCGTTCAATATCGATTATGTTAATAACGGCTGTTTGAACTGGCATCGACGTTGGGATTTCGGGACAGGTGTACTCGGCGATATGGGAAGTCATCTCGTCGATTTGGCCTATTGGACCCTGGAACTCCAATTACCGTCTAAAATTACCGCGGAAGGTCCAAATCCGGATCCTGCAGCAAATCCACCTTGGATGGTTGTTACCTGGAATCACGCACCACGCAAAACATCCAGTGAATTTACCGGAGGTCCTATCAAACTTGTATGGTATCACGGACCGGAAGGAATGAAACGACGCAGTGATCTCCTTCAGCCAATGGTCGGCAACGATACCGTTATTAATAATTGGGGTATCGGTATTGCGTTCATCGGGGAAAAAGGACTTGTTATCGCCGATTATGGAAAACATCTTCTCTCGCCTGCTGGTAAATTTACCGAATATAAACGGCCGGAACCGTTTATTCCTTCGTCCGCAGGCCATTATGAAGAATTCATTGCGGCGGCCAAAGGTGGTCCGGAATCCCTCTGTAACTTCGACTATTCGGGCCGTTTGATCGAAAATAATCTGCTCGGAAACGCCGCCCATCGCGCCGGTAATATCTCTCTCGAATGGGATCCGGTTAAGTTTTCGTTCGTAAATGCCCCGGAAATGAACCATTTCCTGAAGTCCGACTATCCCTATCGAAAAGGATGGGACTTCTTCTAATCAAAAATTTAAAAAAGTACTTTGATCATCGTGATACGGTGAAAAAAGACTTCGTTGTGACTCCGGACGTGATTCTCTCCCCTCCATGGCAAACGCTGGAGTCGTCGGTTGCGCGTCCGGAGATGATTCTTGATCTCCTAATTGATTTTCAATGCTTTGCGTATCTCTTTTAACATAGCCCAAAGACAAAAATACTTCCAGAATTTCACTGCACGTTGGAAACATTCGTCCACTCGTCCGTTTATATGTGTCCAGGGCATTCATAAATTCTATTTCCGCCGAACTGTAATCGCGTTCACACGTAGTCGGATCTATTTGACGACGTCGTGCTGCCTTGTCCGATAATATCTCTGGTTTGATCTCCTTCTCTTCAGTCGTATAATATTCTTCTTTCTCCGGATTTAATACGACTTCCATGTCTACTATTGATTCAGACCATTGTTTACTTCTATTTTGATTCTCCTCGGATTCGGAAGCAGATACGATTGTTGTTATCGGTTTACCATACCCTTTTATTTTATTATTACCACAGGAAAATCTCTGATGTTTTCTTGTAGTAAAAGATTGCTTTATAATATCGCTCATGGAGTTGCCTTTCCTAAAAAATTTATCCAAGTATCTCATTCCATGATAATACAGAATAAATACATAAAGATGTTAATATAGAATAATTCGATAATTTATGTATCGACGATAAACAGAAGAATTTTTATTAAATTTAACAATGCGGTAATAAAAATAAAATAAATAAGATGTACCGGATACGAAAAATCCAATAAAATAAATTTTAACGATTAAGCAAATTCAATACGATTACAAAAAGAGGTCCTTTTTTTTGAATACATAAAAAAAGCAGAGTATTCCAAATATTAAAAAAAAAGATATAATGGAATAAAAAGTGGTCTATTAATAATATAAATTGTGGGAAATTAAATATGCAGGAGCAAGACAACAAGACGGAAGAACAAAAAAACAAGTTTGGAAAACAGGCATTGAATGATGATATGTCTTCGGAAGATCTTGACGAGATACAGAAACGGCCTTCCTCAAAAGGTGGAAAAAAGGTCTCTAATTCCTGGCTATCCTTGTGGCCCATATTATTTATTGTTTTGGGTTTGATTTTTCTATGGAATACCATGTATAAACCCCCTCAATTTGAAATACCGATTATGCAGTTTGTCAAATTGATCGAACAGGGAAATCCCTCAACAGCCTCGATAGAGGAAACACCGGACAAAAAGTTGACTGATACCCCGTTTATAGAAATTCAAGAAAAAAAAGGAAAAAATAAAAAGATCGTTAAATACTCGTTGCCTGATGATATTTGTATTAGTCCTAATGATGTCACAGGCTCCATTCAACGGGAAGTAATATCCGTTAATGGAGAATCCATAACTGAAAAGACAGAACGAGTTCCTTTTTTCACCGGTCGTCAGGGGCTTAACTTCGATAATAACGAGCTATTCAATCAATTGAAGAAAGGGGGATTTGAAAATGTATCGGCAAAAGGACCTCCGGGTTTTATGGAAAAGTATGGGCTAACACTTTTGACGACTGCATTATTGATCTTCTTTATATTTTTTATATTGAGTCGAATGGGGGCTGGTGCCATGGCTTTTGGCCGTAATCGGGGAATTCTCGTTGCCCAGGAGGATGTTGATATTTCTTTTTCCGATGTTGCGGGGGTCGATGAAGCGGTAGATGAACTTCGTGAAATTGTGGAATTTTTAAAGGTTCCGAATAAATTTCGGATATTGGGTGGACGTATTCCCAAGGGAGTACTCCTGGTCGGTCCTCCGGGCACTGGAAAAACACTTTTAGCCAAGGCGGTCGCGGGCGAGGCTGGAGTTCCGTTCTTTAGTCTATCCGGTTCTGATTTTGTAGAGCTTTACGCGGGAGTCGGAGCCGCTCGAGTTCGCGATTTGTTTCAGCAGGCGGAACATTCCGCGCCCTGTATCATATTTATCGATGAATTGGACGCTCTTGGTAAAGCGCGAAGTGGCAACTCTTTTGGAGCCCATGACGAACGGGAACAGACATTAAACGCTCTGTTAGTCGAAATGGACGGTTTCGAAACCAATACGAATGTTATTGTCATGGCGGCAACCAATCGACCGGAAATACTCGATTCCGCCCTGCTTCGTTCCGGTCGATTTGATCGACAGGTTCTTGTGGATCGTCCTGATATTTGTGGTCGGGAAGAAATATTAAAGATTCATTCGAAGAATGTCAAACTGGATGAAAGTATCGATCTCCACAAAATAGCATGTATAACATCCGGATTTGTGGGAGCGGATCTGGCAGCGCTCGTCAACGAGGCAGCCCTGTTAGCGGCACGAGCCGAAAAAAGAACGGTTACAATAGACGAATTCACAGAAGGTGTGGAACGGGTTACTACAGGACTGCAAAAAAAACGTCGTGTTATTACAGACGAAGAAAAGAAACGGGTCTCCTATCACGAATGCGGACATGCATTAGCTGCCTATTTTCTTCCCAATACAGATCCGGTTCATAAAGTTTCGATCATACCGCGAGGTCTGGCCGCCTTGGGATATACACTACAACGGCCTGAAGACGAACGGTTCCTAATGACACGTTTGGAACTGGAGTCGCGTATTCAAGTCCTCCTGGCAGGTACTATCGCAGAAAAAATCGTTTACGAGGATATTTCCACCGGTGCACAAAATGATCTGGAACGTGCCACTGAAATTGCCCGTAATATGGTTACGAGTTTCGGAATGAGTCGTTTAGGTCCTATTAACTTTCACGAGAAAAAAAGCTCTTTTTTGAATAGTGATGGATTAACCGTCGCAAAAGAACATAGTGAACAAACCGCTTGGGAAATAGATCAGGAAGTTCGTTCTATTATCGATACCATGTATGATAAAACAATGAAATTTTTGGAACAAAAGAAAAACACACTTCTATTTCTGGCACAGCGACTTCTCCAAAAGGAGGTCCTTGATTCAGATGAATTAAAAGATACAATTATAACAAGTGAAAACGAAAATAAAGAAAATAGGGTCGTTTCTAAAAAACTGGAAGATTAACGTATCATTTCACTATCTTCATGAACTAATATAACGTGAAGCAAATTTAGATCAATAAAAATAAAGAAAAACGCCGATAAAAAATTCAGATAACTGTTTATACGCTAAAAGGCCTATTGAACAAGTCATTTTAGACGGAATATGGATTTTTAGTCGTTTTATGAATGACTCAAATAAAGGATATCGAAAGAAGCCTGGTTATTTTATAAAAAAAACGAAAAATTTGGCTTTTTTTATGTTTTACAGGTACAACATATAAAATTTATTGTTATAATAGAAACTATATGTATAATATTCAGTTATTGGGAGATTTCGCCGCAATCGAAAGGAAATGGTTGTAATTCAGACATAACAGATTAAAACGTGACAATATAATATTATATATATTTAAATGATGTCTGTAGTACTTTTCGATTGTTTACAAACATTGAGAAATCGAATACAGGTTGAATATGCAATTAAAATTCATGGGATGGCTGTTATTAGCCTTGATTTGTGGAATTAGCTGTTCTGTTGTCGTTAAAAAAGTATTTTTTAGCTCAAAAAATACGGTGGCGATAAAAGAAATTAGTGGTCCCACGGCCAAAGTCCTTGTTGCGAAATATGAAATTCCAGCGGGCAACGATTTTACGGCACAAAATATCCGTTACGAAGTTGTACCGGAAAAGTCCGTTCCTCGGGATGCCATTTTTACTACGGAAGGAATTCTGGGTCGTCGTGCCATGAACAGTATTCCAAAAGACGCTATTTTAACCCTTTTTGATGTTAAAATGCTACAGGAAAAGAGCAAGAATGACATATCTTTTGTTCCTCCCGGTTATTCGGTCGTTCCTATTAAAATAGAGGCTGTTAAATTGGATGCGAGTGGTACCGATTTATCGGAATCGATCCACCTGGATGAAGTACTATACAAAGGAGATAAAGTTGATCTTTCTGTAATTCACAGTGTTCGTTCCAACGATACTAAAGATGCTTCACATGCTCTTCCTAAATTGGTCACGAAATCACTGGTTCAAAACGTTAGTGTGTATAAAATTTTTACTGAAAAACGTCTGGACAATAATAATTTGACCATGCAGCGGTTTACGATTATTTCGCTCCTGCTGGAAGATAAAAATGTAAAGCAACTTAAACTGGCATCCAATACGGGAAAAATCTTTTTAAATATTGCAGGAGTAACTGCCAATGTTGACCAAGAAAATACCACTGTACCAGGTAACAGTCTGCAAAATACACAATTTGAAACGACAACAAAACCGACGCTTTCAACCTTTAAAGAGGATACATCTCCGACAAAAAAAACTTCCGTGGAAAAACCTGTATTGATTTCGACACCAGGTTCAACTTCAAGTTTGAATGATCATTTTTCCTTTGGTATTACTCTTGATAAACCTTCCGGGTCCAATGTCCCCATGAAGGAAGAAGTAATACTGCCAAAATTAATACAACAAAACAACAATATTACACCAGAAAACGAAACAAAGAAAAAGTCTGAAAATAAGACGGAAAACATGGTTGAAGATGAAGTTCCGGGTCAAACCAAAGATATTCGAAAAGTTACACTTCACTCCACCTCCGGCTTCGCCAATTTCAATACGAAAAACTATGGGGATCTGAAAAAGAAAGAAATACCGGCAATCAATGTCAATACCACGACAAACAACTCTTCCAGCTCCTATAATGGTGTAACATTGTCCGGTTTTACCAATTATGTTCCGGCATCCAATACCAAGTCGTCTGAAAAGGAAATTGTGGAACCATCAAAAATGCCACCGTCTTCCATGAACTCAAAAACAACAGCTCAATTACCATAATCGGATAAACCGAAACGGGAACGTTTCGTTCATATTTCAACAGGGAGTTACGAATTTTAAAACAGGGGATGTTTCTATGCGTCATGGGTCCCCTCCCATGTAATCGCATGGAAGGATGGAACAAAAACCAGATGAATATTTATCCACTATAGACGAAACGATATCAACGATTGATATTAAAATTGAAGTGTCCCTGTTTTGGAAGAATTGAAGGCAAAAAATCCGGAAGATCTTCAAAAGCAATTTAATGGCTATTTTAATGAAATACAGGGGTATAAAAATACTATTCGCGAGCAGGAAGATCTATTGAAACCACTTCAGGAAGAATTTTCGAAATATCGTGCGGAAAAGGAAAAACGGTCGATTCGATCGGAAATTTGGGGAATAGCGAAGAATTATAGAATCCTTAACGAGGCGAAAGATGATATTTTGGACTTGGCTCGTTATCTTGCCCGGGATGAAAGAGGCGCGATCCGAACAATTGATGATACATTGATAAATACACTAAATCGACACCTGAAGGACACCAGCAGGAAACCGGTGTCACCAAGAATGTATCTTTGAATTTTTATAAAATTCAATTACAGATTGAAGTATTTTTTGAGTTCGGCGACTTTATCGGTTTTTTCCCAAGTGAAATCAGGATTATTCCGACCAAAATGCCCACCGAACGCTGTATTTTCGAAGATAGGGCGACGTAACTGTAAATGGCGAATAATACCGCCCGGACTGAGCGGGAAGAGTTCGCGAATAACAGAAACGAGGCTTTCTTCGGATACTTTACCGGTCCCGGCGGTATCAATGAGGACACTAACAGGATCGACAACACCAATAGCATAGGCGAGCTGAACTTCGCAAGATTTCGCCAATCCGGCTGCAACCACGTTTTTAGCCACGTATCGTGCCATATAAGCGGCACTTCGGTCTACTTTAGTCGGATCCTTTCCGGAGAAAGCGCCTCCACCATGTCGAGCCCAACCACCATAGGTATCTACGATAATTTTTCGACCAGTCAGACCGCAGTCTCCATGGGGACCACCGACAATGAATTGACCGGTCGGATTAACAAAATACTTAATTCCTTCTCTTGAAAGATCTTTGGGCAGAATCGGATCGATAATATTGGGAATGACCCAATCGGTTATCTGTTTTTGATCTACGGAAGGATCATGTTGTGTGGACAGGACAACAGTATCAATACGGACAGGACGATCACCTTCGTATTCAACTGTAACCTGACTTTTACTGTCTGGACGAAGCCAATCTACTTGATTGGCAAATCGAGCATCGGTTAAGGAATTTGTGATTCGATGGGCCAATGCGATGGGAAGTGGCATGAGTTCATCTGTCTGATCACAGGCATAACCGAAAACGAGACCTTGGTCGCCCGCTCCGAATTCACCTTCTTCATGACCATCTACACCTTGAGCAATATCGGGACTCTGATGGTCCAGAGAAACCATAACAGCACAAGTATCTGCACTGATTCCCCATTGATCATCAGTATAACCAACTCGTTTAATGGCTCCTCGAACTATGGTCTGATAGTCCAGATTGGCCTTTGTTGTAATTTCGCCAGCAATAATTGCCACTCCGGTGGTAACCATTGTTTCACAAGCCACACGGCTCATTGCGTCTTCATTCAAACATGCATCCAGAACACTATCGGAAATTCGGTCCGCTAATTTATCTGGATGTCCCATACTAACAGCTTCACTCGTAAAGAGTCTTTTTGTCATGGTATTCTCCAATTATATAACAATACAAGGAACCCTATAATTATTCCTATATGATACCCGAAATTATCAATCAAGACAAGTAGAACAGACGATATTTTTTTAAATGAACATAGAATAACCATAATATTCATGATAAAACAGACTTTTAATACCTATTAATACAATTACACTTTTTACAAAAGGATTAGATAATATACTGTAGGACGTAACAATACTGTCTTTTCTGAGAGCGATGTCTTTGTCCATTTCCTTCAAAACAGGCGTCTTGCCTGTTTTGAAAAGAAGGGATTTAAAACGACGTTGAGTTATCTCTATCGTTTTTGTTTTGAAGCGTAGAAGTAATAAGTGGAACGGGAGAGTCCGAGTAATTCACATTGTCTAACGACGGTTATATTAGGATTATCGGGATCAACCATTTGACACTGTATTTCTGTTATTGGTGGAATACGTCCTTTTAACCATTCAAATTCCGTTTCGAGTTGAAGAAGTTTTTTGGCATGTTTTTTTTCATCCGGGTACATGGTCGATTTTTTAGAAGGGCTTGTGGTCTGAAAGATTTCAACAATCTTTTCTTTTAATCCCTCCTTCAGTTGTGTTTTCAACTTTATTATGAATTGAGTTGAAACATTGAATTCTTCCGCGAGTTGATTAATCGTTTTATTACCGCGCATAGCGGCGAGGGCTATTTTAGCCCGATATAACGGCGAATATGTTTTTCTTTTTTTCATGACATTACCTCCATTAGGGTTTCCGTTAGTTACATTACTATTTTATTTTAATTGATATAAAGCCGAACCACAATCCCCTCTTTTTCTGGTTTGTCTAAACAATTCATATTTCTTCATTTTTGTATTCGTTATAATTAGATTAATCTAAAAAGAACAATATATCCAACCACGAAAAGAGCAGAGTCAACCAAGCCATGAGCCAGCCATGGTCCCAGGATCGAATTGGAGCGATAGTAGAGCCAACACCAATAGATACCACCGACAAAAACGCCGAAAACGCAAACCCAGGTGATAAAGGAATTGAATCCAAAAAAAGTTGACAATATAATAATATGGTGCAGAGTGAAGCAGAGACTTGATAAAAGGGCGGGGAGAACAGGAAAAGAGGTACTTGTTTTTGGTTTAATTAAGGAGTGGAGTTCACGGAAGGCAAACCAGCGCCAGTAGTATTCTTCCAGGCCGGAGTGAATAATTGAGTAAAAAATCCCAAGCAGAATAAAAATGAAGGGGGTATTCATTTTCAAACGGTCGAATCGTACCAGGAGAGTATCCTGAAATTTGATAAAGGAAGAAGCAAATGTGGATACATTCCTTAAATTCAAATAAAACAGAATAATTCCAATAAAAACGATCAAGCCCCAAATGAAACCTTCTGATAAACCATGTCGATTACAGGTTCGAACATGCCAGGCTTGCTTCAAAATAAAAGTTGTCCAGCAGATTGGAAGGAGAAATTGTATTGTTTTAAGTATTACATAGGTGATTTTTTGAAATAGAGGATAGTTTTCACCGAGTGAAAAATAGATCCATGTTAAGAGAACAGGAAAAATTAATAAAAAAACAACAAAACACCAACGACTTTTTCTAAGACAAAGATTAATCATAGAAACACCATGCTATGAAGGAAAAAACTGGGGAACAGGGATTCGAACCCCGACTAAATGGTTCAGAGCCATTCGTGCTACCTTTACACAAT
>CAYUAP010000133.1:0-9857 GCA_964442735.1 uncultured Planctomycetaceae bacterium
ATCCGTGAAAATCAGTGTTATCCATGGTTTCACTTTATATCCGTGAACGGTTACCCTATTTTTACCACCAGCCTATGAACGGTAGGTTCTTTTTTGAAAATTGGTCTGGGCAAGAAAAGTGATAAATCATTATAGTCCCGTCATGACGTTACAAACACTATTAACTGACAATACCAAAAGATACTAAAGTTGCTCGGGCCTGATATGCCTGAAGTAACGAACGATGAAATGATGTCGATGGGAGAAGACGCCAAAAGGTTTGTGATCCTTCTGTTACCTGTTCGCCAAGTCACCACAACTGATTATAATACTTCTGATACCGTCGTTCCTCGTAGACAACTCGAATCCACAATGCCACGATCGAACAGTTCAACAAAGCCCCAAAAATAAATATCGAACACCAACGCAGACCGAGCTTGTACAATACCTATATCATTGTTATACTGTACGATGTTATAAATTCGGCATTTCCTGGGAGCACGGACGTCTCGTCCGCATACTCCAAAACAGGTGTCTCGCCTGTTTTGAAAAATAGACTTTTATAATGACCTTGAATATATCGTCGTGGAATACGTATAATATGAATAAATCACAAGTCAATTTTGCCACAGATAAAGAAGACCGAAACACAATAAAAAAGACAAAAAATGACAATAACATCTAATGAAATTTCGCTCGGTTTAATACTATTAGTTGTAATTATCATGTGAATATTAACGATTTTAAGGGATGGAATGGTATGTGGATATTAATATATAATTCTACTACACTATATTTTTTATTTTTCTTAATATCATAATATATGTATTTTTAATAATATTCCTGTAAAAACGGAAGATATTATTGTAAATAGTTTTCCAGAAGAATATAATGGGGGGTATTGTTATGGGCCAGCCGTTTGTATCTTTATTATGATGACTTTAAAACGATACTTGTCCATTTGACAGAATAATGTATTCAATAACAGTATAAGCAACGAGGATTTACTATTATGTCGCAATATATATCTTCTAAAAGCCGGGTATTTGACCAACTTCATTTTTTTATTGATGAAACAGGTAATTTCATCGATAAAACAGATATTTTGATTATCGGCGGATTTTTGTATTTGGGAAAGATAGCACCAATAGAAAAGGTAGTCAGAAATGATTTTGTTAAATCATTAGAGGCGCAAGGTAATAATTATCGTTATCCCTTGGATTTACATTATACGGAAATGTCCCAAAAGGGGATAAAAGATAATTTCTTCAGATTACTTGCTGATAAAATCACAAAATCGCTAAAAAAATGTTCTGATAAAGGAATTGGATATGCTATAACCATTACATTTGTATGCTTCGGCTTCTTTTGGAATACATCATGTTTGCCGACAGTAATATTTCATGCCAACTGTCCGAAAACGCAAAAATCTATTTTCATATTGCAAACAAACAATTACCATTGGAAAACACTATTACTTCCAGCGATATTATTGAGTTGACTCAGAAACAGTTACAGGAACAGGCGCATGCAATGGGATTCGAAGGATATAAATCCAACAAGATAAATTCGGTTTATTCATCGGGCGATTTACGTGAATACTTCAGAACCTTAACTATTCAATGGAAAAGTCATTTTGAATTGGAAGAAAACGACAGTAAAAGTATCAATTATAAGGCCACGGAAAAAGAGAATGAATCGTCTTCTCTTTTATATTTGGCAGATATTCTTGTCGGAAATGAGCGATATCGTCATAAGTCGAAAGAAACAAAAGAAAATACCGGATTCAAAGAAATTGTTTCACCTACCATTGAAATTATCTATAATAATATCACGCAAGTCAGAATAAAACTTGTTCGTTATTATAAAACAGGACAGATGAAACTTTTTTTTCATACATTAAAAAGTATGACCGGCCTTTGTGACGACGAAAATATCAAGAATATTATTTCAGATATGTTTCAATCGAACTATGAATTATACCAAAAAGAATTTAGAGAATATATGACCGAGATACTTCAGGATATTGATAATCCCGGCATCCGGACCAGGGTATTAAATACAATGTATGTTCTTCTGGATATTTTTCACAAACTCAAAATCAAAGACGTTGTTATTGATTTCTATGAAAATCTGATTAAAATCTCCCTTGCTAATCACTGTGGTAATATTCAGGAGGCAAATCAATGTTGGAACCATTACCAGGAAATATCATCGACTTCTCTTTCCCTTGAAAGTGAACTTTTTAAAAAAATTACTTTTGAATATGATATACGATATGTCGTTACACTAATGGATTCGTTTGCATTTACAGATGCGGACAGTTTTCTCAATAAAAGGCAAATAGACGAGAAATCTCTGATCGAGAATATGCAAAAGCAAAGTGGTACTACAATCGAACTTCAAGATCGTAAATTGGGAATTTATTTAAATGAAATAGGGCAAGTATATGCGTTTCAGCCGAATGATCGGGTCAAACGAAAAAAAGCAGAAAAAATGTTTCGATTGGCGATTAGTAATTTTAATGCTCCTGCTGATAAAGAATACAGTTGGGTTTATATGATCCATCTCGCCTGTGATCGTCCGTCTGAACAGGTCGATCTGTGGCAGGAATCGTCTGCGGAAATACTTCGAATAACGAATAAATTTTCAGACCTGTCCCATCCATTTGCACTAGCCGCATTTTTAAAAGGAATATGGGTTTTCAAAGAAACAGAAAAGTGGAGTAATTTGATTGAATATACATTTAACTCTGTTAATGCTCTATCGGAAGAGGTGTTGCAATATCATCCCTACGGCCTTATTTTGCAAAATATGGCGGAGATTTTTTGTTTCAAAGCTTATAATGATAATTCAGAATATTTGTCACAAAGAATTAAAGAATGTAAAGAATGTTTTGATAAAGCTATAAATAGTTTTCATGCCGGGAATAAACTGCTCCGTCTGCTGGAAGAGGCTTGCCGATTGCGTAAAGCTCTGTTTCAGGCAAAATTGAAATTGGATAAAATGAATCCGGAAACTCTTCTCCTTCAGGGTGAAAAATTCCGAAATGCGATTAAGGTCTATCTTGCCCAATGTTCCCCTCCTGAAGAAGTCGAACGACGTATTCAACATTTCAATCTCCGAAATTATAGTGAAAAAATAGAAACGGAAAATGATTACATTCTGTATCTATTGAAAAACATTCGATTTAATTACTGGTAAATCCCTCCTGCGGACGACAGCAGGTGTTACTTTGTTTCTTTCTTGCTGAAAGGTTTTTGGGAACCATTCACGAACAATTTTGGAACCATGGATATCATGGATAAACATAGTCAGTTTGCCATAAAATGCAATATTTATAATAACAAACGAAACATTTTTATCTATTATAATAAATATTTTATCATAAAAAAGTTTGTTTGCCAAAAAACTATCCGTGAAAATCAGTGTTATCCGTGGTTTCACTTTATATCCGTGAACGGTTACGGTTTTAGAATTGAGATATTGTTTATAGAGAGACAACTATATTGAAATAATAATTTTATATTAAAATAATATTTTATATTGATAATTATATTGCAGGATTAAGGACAAAACAGAGTAATAAAACAAAGAAATGAACAGTGTATAAAAGATCGATTGACAGTATTTCGCCACGATATTATCTGGATCACCAGGCGAAATTTCATTGATAGAACTTCTTCTGGAAATTTCACAAAATAACCAGGATCCCCATGAAGAGCCTCGAAACTGTTTTTCGTCTGTTGATGAACAATATATTCGGGTTGAAACACGTTTGCAACATTACAATCCGGCATCGCATTGAGATCGATCCAATGATTACAACCGGACTTTTACAAAAGACAACCGGGTTTAGAATTTAGGATACAAGGACTTAATAAAAGAAATAGGATAATATATATTATTTAGGAAGGTGGGTTCTAATATTCCTTTTACGAGACCACGATAATTGATATACTCTACACTTTTTAAAGTTGGTATTTATGAAGGTGGACTTATATTTTAATGTCTTTGTTATCTTTCATTGAGAGAGTTGCCAGAAAATCCCCGATTCGCAGTTATGATTTTGGACTTTTTCGTAATTTCCAGGAAGGGTTACTAATAAAATATACTCAAGGTCGTTATAAAAGTCTATTTTTCCAAACAAGCGAGACGTCCGTTTTGGAAGATAACGAGACGTCCGCGCTCCCAGGAAATGCCGAATTTATAACGTCGTACAGTATAGTTGATGATACAATCTTTTCCTGTTATAACGAAGCTAATGAATTAGGGCATGCTCTTTGCGGAAAAGGGAGACTTGCCGTTAAGTGTATCACCCGTTTTTATAAAGAGATCGTCCAGATTATCCTGTGCAAAAATATTGTTTTCAAGTGTTGTTTTAAGGTGTGTTTTATGGTTGCTTGACGTCATATTACCAACGCATGACAGATAATCATATTCATCCTCCAAAATTGAATTCAATGCAATGGACCTTAAAGACGAACCATTAAGTTCGGCATTGACGACCGGTTGATGTTGATATTTCAAATCCCTCGTTGAAACATCTTTTTTGAAATCGATCTTTACAGATCGTAACAGGGTTTCGTCGTTTAATAAAACCGAAGGACTCTTTTGTTCCAAAAGTAATACCGATTCCAAAACCGGTTCAAAGGTCAAATCTGTTCTCGCGGCGTCGTCCCAGCTATCTGTCATGATGTTAATCGTATTATTGATCGGCATAATCTGTGCAATGTCTTGTTCTTCCCATATGGACTCTTCAACTTGTTTTTCAATTACATTATGGGTACAAAGATAAAAGGAAAAATCGGATCCATTGTCCTTTGTATCAACGATAGCAAGTGTAATATTGCAACTGTCCACGTTTTCTAATGTATCATAGTAATGTGCGCCAGTCATTCTGTGTGACAGACAATTAACTATAGTGGGATCAGAATTATCACCCCAATTGATACTCCAGGTAGAGACAGATTCATCTTCAGAATAGAATACCTTAATGTCAAGTACGAGTAACTGCCCTTCCAGGAATGACCTTCGGTCAACAGTAATACATGGTGAACACGTATTAATCACCGAAACGGAATTGGGCACAGAGTCATGATTCGTATTATCTTCTTCATTGCCGGATGAATCTTCTTCATTAGCCGTAATCGAATGGGAAATATCATTACCATGTATCACCACAGAAATTTTGGAGGTATCACTTGTCGTTTGTATTCCTGCATAATCACTTAATTTAAAGTAGATATATAAAGTGGCAGTTTGACTGGCGGTCAAAGAGGTATAGGAAGTTCCGGTATTGATACAGAACCCGTTCAGTTCCATTTCGCCATCCTCATTCTCGACCATATTGGCCCAACATAGAATATCATCGGTAATTGTAATAGCATGATTTTTATCGACTGCATCGATAAAAGGGACATAAACATTTTGACTGTTGCGTATTAAAAAAGTGGAATAATCAATGTCCGTATCGGCTGGATAGGTACATTGCCCATAATTTTCGTTATTTCCTCCGTTTTCATTATTGAATTCATCTTCAATGTCTTCATTATAACCATGAAAATCAAAGCGTCCACCGTCGAAATCCCAGGCGGGCGTGAACTCCAGCAAGTCCCCGTTAATAATCTGATCACCATTGGCAAAGACCCAGAATTGGGAATCGTCCGGATCACAAACCAATGTTTCCTCGGCAATTGGGGCATTGTTTTCGCCGATAATACGAACGGTAATGTAGCCGGTACTCGAAACATTGTAGAGGATACCATCAACCGTATAATCGGTAATAACATATGAAAAGGTCAGGTCAAGATAATCAGCAGCAAAAGATTCTCCATCAATTGTTTCCGCTCCCCGCAGAAAAGAAAACAGACTCAAATTGTAATTGTTGTTGTGTACATTATAAGTCGTAAATGTATTGGTAAAGGTAAAGATTCCATTTTTAATTACGGCAAGTGCCTCAATTGAGTCAATTAAACCGTCTATACGGTTAAACATTTCAAAACACTCTACTCCATTTGTTCCAATCAGAGCAAGCGATTGATCACTAACAGTATATGATGTTACTGATTGATTACTTCCTTTCGGATCGGACAGTGTAAAATTCATTAAGGATACTGTTGCAGAATCATTTTTTGTCTGCTCATAAATGATCTGCGAAGCTGTTGATGTTAAGTCAAGTGAAATATCTGTAGAGGAAAGGCCTCTTGTGTCTCCGATAATTTGTAACAGGAACGATCCATTTACATATTCTTCACCCATTCCATACATTGTGTAATATGAATAATTGATAGTGTAATAATCATTGGAAGTGACCAATGGATTACTCTGTCGCATCATGGCCTCTCTTTTGACCTGGACCATAATTGTTTGATTATAATTATCGCAGGATATAATAACATCACCATCCTGCCAGGTATAGGCAATACCGTCTGGAGCGGTGATTCCAGCTACATCAAATTCGTAAAAGGTCATATAATCCTGATGATATGTTATATTTACAGGTTCGGCAATTACGTAATCACTATCAGTACAGGTTCCGACTCTCAACACCGTATTAGAGTCAATTGGTAATTGTAAAGGATCAAATGATCCGGTGACAATAATATCGAATGAATTATCTTGTGAACAAAGACCATATTGATCGGCAATCTGAAGAGAACAAGTGATTGGAAGAATCTGGTCATCTCCCAATCCCCATTGAAGTGAATTAAGTAATATTCCCTCGTTATCGGTTGCGTAATAGACCATTTTATGGGTTAAAACTCCATTGACCTCGACGGCGGTAATACGAATAAAGCCGGACATTATTCCTTGTGACGAATAAACCTGTATGTCATATTCGGAATTTCCCATATTGTCCGGTCGTGGGATACATTGACCGTTCAACTTCGTAATGTAGAGAGACTCTTCCTCGTCATCTTCAACAAAAGATCGCCAGTCTATTTCCATCTCGTGTGTTACAGCGAGATCGATATTGTGACTGAAAGAGGAAAGTACAGGCGCATCGTTGACGCCTATAATCGTGATTGTGAACGATTTCTGATCGATCAAAAGGCCCCTATCATCCATTGCATTAAAGATGTATGTTAACGACTCCGACTCTCCTTCACGTAAACGAGAATATACTTTGGCCACCTCGTCGATATTAATAGTAATTTTACCAGAATAGAAATCAGTCTTGATATAATTCACGGGAGATATGGTACCCAATTCATTTGATATATTCACACTTTCTATGAAGAATGTTTGTTTATCCCATTCAAGACCTTTATCAATATCCCATAATGATCCCCCTTCCCCCTGAAATAGAGTGACGACTTTTTTACCTGTGTTTTCCTGTCTTAAATCAATGGTAAATGATTTGTCGTAAACAGTGCTAAAACAGGGTTGTTGATCCGTTCCATAGATCGTCACTGTTCCAAGACCCGTTGTTTCACTGACATTGCCCGTTTCATCTGATATTTTAAACGAATAATTCAAATTTACACAACTGTTTTCCGGAATTTGTTGAAAAATCTTTTTACCTTCTTTTTGGAATGACAGGTTATATTCATAATTCAATCCATTTGTAACAATAAAACATGAAGAAAGTTCTTCTACCGTCACCCCAAACCAGTTGGCCAATTCTTCATTTGTATAGTTTATATAATTGATCATACCACCACTAATAGCAACGTCCCGAATCTCGAACGGTCCGATTGAATCGTTGTCATAAAAGATGGAGCCATCATTTGCAAGAAATCCGGTCGGATTAGTATCTGCAATATCCTCTGTGGTGATTAATGCTACATTAGAAGAATGAACAACTGGTGGTTCTGAAACTCCTGTTATATGAACTGCAAAAGAGAGTTCGACATTACTATTGTTATATTCTATATCATTCAATCTTGCATGGAACCAAAGAACGATCTCCCCATCTTCCGGTAAAAATGTAAATAGACGATGGTTTGTTAAGTTCAAATGAAAAATCGATGTATTTGTATTCGCGCGTATTGCAACGACCGCCTCATTCATAACCGATTGTGTAAATACTTCCAAACCGTCTTGAAATCCGGAATAATCATTTAAAGAAATAGTATCATTACCCAACCGAATCGTCGAGATTTCTGTATCTAAATTGAGAAGTTCGAAATAATACCAATTATCAATGGAATGACCCGTTAGAATTGGATCTTTTTCAAACGAGAAGACCGACTCCAGTTCAAATTCAAGAGAATTTGCTGTTTCCGGTTTTGTTGCCGTAGTAATGTCAATCGATAATGGGGTAACCAAGGGGATTATATGACGTGTAATCTGAAGAGATACTGATGTAGGCATGGAAGAAAATCCTGTTTCCATACTCCCCGGCATCTGATCTGTTACGAGAACAGAAAGTAAAACGTTAAGCGATGATTCTGAAGTATTCGTGAAAACTGTATTCATAAAACTGTTTCGGGCATCCTCGTTTATGAAAGATACTATACCATGAATACTATCAATGGTAAACCATTCGTTATTATATTCTGTATTTTCCACGAATATTGTACTGTCAAGCTGCCAACCTCTGTTATTTTCAGTGGAAACCTCGTAGCCCGGACTTAATAGTACCGAAAGTGTTGTATCTGCATCAAGTGATGGGCCATAGGAAGACAAAATAAGCGAATTTGTTTCCACAACCGGATTTAGGTGTTGACCGGTTATTGTGAAATTCTGATTATATTCTGCAAAAAGCATGTTGCCTGCCAAATCGTCATTGACAACTTTTATACTAATACAGAAATTCATAAAAATGATATCGCTTGTACGTGATGATAGATAACTCGTTGTTGTATTGGGAGAAAAAATGATTTTTGTTCTGTCCAAATTATTGTCGGCAGAATTTCCCATAAAGGAAAGACTACCCAGAAGATCTCCTGACGCATTATATACCAGAGTGGAAGTGTTCTGTTCGGGAATCGTTTGCCAATATTCCAGCCAGTTTTCTCCTTCGGCCCTATAGTTTTTAAACTGATAAAAGGAATGATTGACATCATTTGAGTCCGGGTCGGAGATTATAACAACAGCTTCTTCTCCTTCCGGTTCCGTATATTGACAAGATATAATAACTTTATTTCCCAGTGCAACAGATGGCGTTGTTGACGATTCAATGGTCGGCGTATCGTTTAGACCGTTGACCAGAATCTGAATGGTAGCGAATGACGAGTCAGCCATTCCATCGTTCACATGATATGTTACTGTTATCTGTGCCGATTCTCCAACGCCAAGGTACTGAAACGTATTTTGCGGATTGAATTCGAGATCTGTTCCCTTTACAATAATTGAGGATAATAACGAGGAGATATCATTTGACGTCGCGGCGGTTACAACTGCCGTTAATGTACTGTTGAGATCAATATCGTCTATGTAATCTGCAAGTTCGATAGTTAGCGGTGTTTTTTCGTCGGTTGTAACCAGAGCAATATTTGAGGCGGTTGGCGCTTGATTCGTTCCGGTAATAACAATCGTTACCGTCGAAGACGAACTATTCGAATTGATATCGCCACTATCGTCCTGAATATCAAAAGAATAAACAAGAGATACTTGTTCCCCAGCCGGTATCCATTCGAAATTCAATAATTCCTGATTAAAGACAAACTGCTCCGTTTCACAACTGAACGTTAAAGCGGTCTCCAACGCGGTAATGATATCTTCCGAATATTCACAGCTTCCGCAATAACGAATATTGGTAACAGAATGTTGATCATTAATATCATTATCCAGAACATCTGTTTTATTGTGTACATTAAAAGAAACCGATCCGCAGACATCTGTATCAAATAACGCTATTTCCTTTGCCACAGCCGTCGGCGTATCGTTTAGACCGTTGACCAGAATCTGAATGGTAGCGAATGACGAGT
>CAYUAP010000133.1:9957-13052 GCA_964442735.1 uncultured Planctomycetaceae bacterium
CATTATCCAGAACATCTGTTTTATTGTGTACATTAAAAGAAACCGATCCGCAGACGTCTGTATCAAATAACGCTATTTCCTTTGCCACAGCCGTCGGCGTGTCGTTTAGACCGTTGACCGTCAATGTCAAGGTTGAGATATCCGAGTTAATACCATCACAACATACCTGTAATGTATAAACAAGTGTTACAGATTCACCTGGTCCGAGAAAGTCAAAATCATTTTGCGTATTAAAAATACCGTTCTCAAGATGGTCATTGTCAAAGTTTAAATAGTTCCTTAAAAAATGGTGATTGAGGTCGCAGAGTGAATCCAATTCATTTTGAATTTTTGTCCGATGTTCAATGTCTGTAACATTCGCGACAACAAAATCGACATATTGACCGGAAATAGAGTTTGCCACAATTGTAATATCACCATGTTCTTCATCCGGATCATGGACAAAATCGGTCAAGTTAATATTCAGTGGTATCCTTTCAGTGACCGAACCGATATTGACATTTTCGATTAGTGGAATGTCATCTTTTCCTGTTACGGATACGGTTAGTGGTGCGATACTAAATTCTCCTTCGGTATCAACCATTTGATAGTAAACGGTAAAGGAATCGATAGCTCCTTGACCAAGATACTTGAACTGGTCATTTGGGTCTATTAGCAATTGATGCAAGATCGTTTGTGTCCCTTGATAGAGAACCGAATATTGGTTGTTTAGAGTCTGTTTAGTAATCATTATCACAACTTCTTTTCCGGAAGCTGTTACAATATTGAGAGGAATAGCAGTATTGTCTGTCAGAGTATTATTCGACCAACTCGTTCCGGAGGCAGATACATTGACAATTGATAGAGTGTCCCAGCGATCAGGGTCCTGGTCATTTGCCAGAACATTGACTTCAATGGCCGAATCCTGGTCGATAATTTCTGCATAATCGGCAACGGCAATCGGAAGATCGTTTACCGGATCGAGATGTATTTTTATTGTTCCAATGTTCCAATCATCTTCAGAAGTACTGTTCGCATGGAACATATCGGTAACTTCGACAGGTATTTCCAGGACAAGTTGATTCTCCGTATTTTGTACGTTGGGAGTCAGCCAGGCGTAGGCATTGTTCTTGATTTGAATAACAAGATTTCCTTCTGTATCGATCGAATACATAACATTGTCTTCGTAGAGCGATGAATTATTCACTGGTTTGAAAACAGCGTTTGTTTGAGAATTGACCGTAATGGCATGAAGTGCCGAATTGATACCGACTAATTGGGCAGAAGTAATCGTTATTCCTTCCTTTTCGTTTCCTTGATAGAATACATCTGAAAACACAGGAATCGTACTTTCGGGAAGATAATGAATCGTTTTTTTAACGATATTGGAATTATCATAAATATCTTGAACAGAAAGATTGAGAATGTAATCTCCAGAGACAAGCTCCAGATTGTCTTGTGCCAATAAAGTAGAGAGAAGAGTACCAATAGAAATAGTCCCTTCGTATAAATTTGTTGTCGGATTCATTGCAATATTACACAGCGGATTCTCCGAATCAAGTAAATCGAACCATGTTTCTGTTGTATCAAATGATGCTTCCAATGTTGCTTTAAGTAAACGAATACCACTTCCATCAGACAGGGAAAAATGAATAGACTGCTCGTCGAAACTCTTGATATAATATTCACCATCCACTCCTGTTTGACCATTTCCCAAAAAGAAGACCGTTTTAATTTCTTCCGCGTCAAGTATAACAGGAGCTTCTTGATCGGACACTATTTGGATACTTTTGATAAATGTACTGTTATTGGATTTCAATATATTCGACATTGACATATTCACTTGTGATACTTTGTCGACATCATTATAATCGGTTTTGCCATCACCATTGAGGTCATATTTACCCGAATGAACATCATTAATAAAAGTGTTGAACGAAACACTAAAAAAGTGTTGACATATTGTCTCGCGCATTTCCCATTCAAAAGAAGTTCCATAGGTGGTGTTTCCCATTTCCGAATAAAAAGAGACAGCATTAGCTTCTTTATTGTATTCAGTTTGGTCGATAATTCCATCTCCGTTGTTATCGCCTGGTAAAAATACATCACATATAAAACTACCGAAGGAACCATTTTTTCCTGTTAGATAAATCTGATAATCATCTGTAGACAGATTTGCTATTATCAAAGTCGAAGAGGAACCTCGATAATTCGTTTGGTTGGATAGGAGCGAAAGTTCTTTTCCGTTCTGTTCAATACGAACTTGACCAGGATCAAAGGTCTCGTTTTCAGAACCGGTGATCACAAAACCAAGGACGGCTGTTTCTGTAACGTTGTCCAGTTGTTTACCGAACGAAAAAGAAAGACAAGTTTCCGTATTGGCAAGGACATTACCTGTTGTGGACGCTATATTATATCCTGTCGGTGTATAGGGGGATATAGACAGAAGTTGTCGATCTTCCAAGAATTCGAACATTAATTTCCGGTGAATCGAAGACCTCTTTCCTTTTACTAAACTATGCAGTCCTCTCATTTTATCAACCTCTTCCAACTCTTTTCATATTTTTGGTATAATAGGTATAAGTAACTGACAATACCTTTTCATCGATGCTCCACGAAAAGGATAGAGTTTATGGAACTTTTAGTCAAGATCATTTTTTAAAAATAACAAAGGGTTGTTACAAAATTTTTTCGTGAACAAGGTGTCCAGTCGGGATCTTTTGACATTTATGATATTTCACAATGTTATAGAGCGAAAAATACATTTTTCGAGACATCCTAATAATATTTTTACAATTGCTATTGACATATTATATTATAAATATTACCATTCCATAATACCTGTTTTCGAAGATTATGTCATTGAGGAAAAAGTTTAATCAAAAGTTTTTTTGAAGGTACTAACTGGCATATCTATAATGACAAAGAATTTGAAATCTTCGTTATAATGAATATCGTACATGCAATGTATTATTGTATTATTATGAAAGTTTGAATATATAGTGAAAAAATGCAATGAAAAAAACTCTAACAACGCTGTTGGTCTGTTTTTGTTTTATAAATTTGTAATTATTCACGGGCTACGCCACCCGTTTACTAGTATTGTAATTAAAACA
>CAYUAP010000134.1:0-12950 GCA_964442735.1 uncultured Planctomycetaceae bacterium
AAAATCAGTGTTATCCGTGGTTTCACTTTATATCCGTGGTTTCACTTTATATCCGCAGTTTCACTTTATATCCGCAGTTTCACTTTATATCCGTGGTTTCACTTTATATTCGTGATTTCACTTTATATTCGTGATTTCACTTTATATTCGTGAACGGTTACAAATTACCATATAATACAGTTGTGTTTTACCTATATTAACCATCACCCCTTGAACAGGACCAAAAATTTATATTACCATTTAACTGATTCGAGATATTTTAGGCTTTTTGGTAATTGTTTCTGGACAACAGGCGACTCGTCTTCAATAAAATAGTACTTTATTCCAATTTCCTGGGCGACTTTTAGGAGGGAAGGATAATCGACCTGGCCGCTTCCCAGGGCAACGTCATTTTCGACACTGGTACCTCCGGAGAGATTGCCCTGAACCCCTTTTTTCAAATCTTTTAGATGGAACAGGGACCAGCGATTGGGATACTTCTTTAAAAGAGCAACGGGATCCTGACCCGGAAATACTGTCCAGAGAACGTCCATCTGAAAGGAAACGTATTTTGGATCGGTCTTTTCCACGAGGAGATCGAAGAGTGTCCCGTTTTTATAGGGCTGAAATTCATAGCCATGATTGTGATAGTAAAATGTAATACCTTCTTTTGCAAGGACTTTACCTGCTTTATTAAAGACTTCCGCGGCCCGGAGACACTGTTTTTCGTCAAAAGGATTCTGATGGTCGATCCAGGCACAACCCGCATATTTCAGACCGATCACTTTTGCCTGTTGCGCAACTTCCTCCGGATTGCTTGCAAATTGAGAAAAGGACCAATGCCCGCCAATCGCAATTAATTTATGGGCTTTTAGATGGGCTAAAAGCTCGTCCGTTGAAAACGCCTTTATCGTATTACTATCGAGTTCCACGTATTTGAAACCAAGATCTTCGGTTATCGAAAGGGTTTTGTTCGCATCCTTCTTCGTTATCTCGCGCAGACTGTAAAGCTGAAGGCCAACCGGTCCTTTAAAAATTCCATTTGTTCCGACTCCATATTTCCCCTCCTGGGCGAACAACATGGTACTGACCATCGCATACAGTACGGCTAAAATTAAAATTGATTTTTTCATAATTTTCTTTATCCCTTTTTAGCTATTTCACTTGCGTTCTTCTTGATACGGCGGATGGCTTCTGCGTATTTATCCATATCGGATTTCGGACCGATCATTTGAGTTTGGAGGAACCAGACACCTTCCCGACATGCCCGGAAGTACATGGGAACCTGATTGCGATCAAACCAGTCTTTTAGATACTTCGCGGAGAAGAGTCGTTTTGCGGCTCGGGTACTAAAGACCTTTTGAATATAGGGGCGCCAATCCTGGGGTGCGTAACCGCCGGCGCATACGATACCTTCTGCCTGGAGCGCCTGCAGGAATTTGTCCCGGGAAAGACCAAACTCTTTTTCGTCGATTCGGAACATATAGAGATGCCACGCACTTCGACCGCCTTGACAGATCTTTGTCGGATAAATTCCGGGAATCTTTTCCAGAAGAGATGTTAAATAGAGAGCGTTCTCGTTTCGGATGTCCGCCTCGGCGGAAATCTTCTTAATCTGTGCAAGAAGAACGGCCCCTTGAAATTCGGTCATGCGCAAATTGGACACCTTAAAGGGACCATGACTGAAATCCATTCGATTGATAACGCCGGTACTATAATCGGTACAGTTATTATGGGCGGCAAAGAGGCGGCCCGCGAGAATGGAATCGTTCGTTAAAATCGCACCTCCATCTCCAACACACAGATTTTTCGTTACCTGAAAACTAAAGCAACCCGCTGTTCCTATTGTTCCGAGACGTTTCCCTTTATAGACTCCGAAATGTGCTTGACAGGCATCTTCAATTACCGGCATATTCTTCTTTTTGCCGAGTGCCAGGATCGGATCAAGATCTACGGGAGAACCCCCTATATGAACCGGCATGAGTGCGAAGGTATTATCCGTTATGGAGGCCTCTATCTTCTTCGGGTCGATTAAAAAGGTATCCAGATCAATATCGACAAGTTCTGGAATCGCGTTATGATACATAATACTGTTCAAGGTCGCGATAAAGGTATATGGAGTCGTTATGACTTCGTCGCCGGGGCCAAGACCAAGTGCGGAAAGCGTTGTAATCAAGGAGGAGGTTCCACTATTCGTACAAACACAATGTTTTGCTCCACAGAGGGCCGCATACTCTTTTTCGAATTGACTGACCCGTCCTTTAGGATAGCGACACCAGGTTCCTTCTTTTAAAACCTTTAAAATATTCTCTTCCTCTTCGCCCTGAAGAATTGGCCAGGCGACCGGCCCTTTTGGCTTAATCGGAGTTCCGCCAAGAATCGCGGGAAGCGACGCGTCTCCACTCTCCGCCGAATACAAAACACCACTTCCGACTGCGGCAAGTCCGATACTGCCCGTTGCGGCAACAAAATCCCGTCTCGTTAATTTCTGCTCTGATTCTTTCTGTTCCATTTTCTTCCCCTTTTCTCTATCATAAAATCGATAGTTCCTTTGGTATAAACGTCCTTAAATAGCACCTTGTCCCCATCATAACGAAAATAAAATCGAATGTCAACAAAGAGACTAAAAAAGGATGTAACTTTTATATCCGTGGTTTCACTTTATATCCGTGAACGGTTAAAAAAAGGAATTTAAAATGGTGTTGTGTATATAAATGGTGTTGTGTATATAAATGGCGTTGTGTATATAAATGGTGTTGAGTATATATTCGTTTAGTGTTCCTAACGAATTTTCAGAAAACGGGGTTCCAGTCCGGGTAGGTCAATGACGATTTTTCCTTCTTTTATTGAGGCAGGTGAACCAAGTTTCGTTTCGATCAAGTTAGCGCCAGCAGGGAGTTCGAACACTGCTTTTTGTGATTCTATCGAGGTATTGACGATTAACAGCCACGTATCCGGGCCTTGGGCATAGAGTCGATAAATTATTTTCGGGGAACTATTCTTCGCGGCTTGAATTGCCAACGGTTTATCTGTTGCAAGAAGAATCGGAATAAAATCGGAAATTTCCGTTCCCATTTTACAGACTTCCGACCAACGTTTATCGAACGGTTCCCGAACGATTGCTTGACCTCCCTGTTCCATGGTCTTGTCCATTTTCCATAGATCAAAATAACTATAGAAGACAAGTCCATTGGCTCCACCCGCGATATTCATCCAGGCCATGGCCCGCATTTCCTCGAAGGTTGGTGCGCGACATATGCCCTTCTGTTCTTTTGTCTTTTTATAGGAGGCCCAATTAAAAATCTGTGGAACCTGCCAGGTCGCATGATATCGGAAGACGGCATCATTTGTCTTTTTACTCCAGTCTGCCGCATTCGCTACAGCGTCCGACTTCTGTGACAGTGGATAGGGATCGGTTCCTACAACGTCAAAAGTGGGAATATAGGAACGGATATCGTTTACCTGATAGAGAACGACCCAAGTCGGACGGCCCGGATCCAGTTCTTCCATTAAATCGCGCCGCGCTTTCAGTTCTGACAGCATGGTCAATGGCAGTTCATCATTAATATACCAAGCCATAATTGCCGGATGATCTTTATATTGTGTCACGGTTTTTCTGGTTAGTTCGATCCCCTCTTTTTCTTCTTTAACACGAAGGCTGGGAAAATTGTCCTTGACACTGTAGATACACTTTATTCCATTCTTGTCCAATAGATCCAGCTTTTCCCGACTAATTGAATTATATGGCATAATACAATTGAAGGGTGATTTTGCCAGATAATTGACATCCTTTTCAACTACATCGCCGAAATAGAGTCCAAGTGGAAAAAACGGTTTACCATCGAGAATCAAACGACGATGGGCGTCTATATAGCTTTTTCGGTTCGGAAAACGGTCCATTCGAGTAATAAAGAGGGTTCCCTCCTCGTCTTTACCGGAAACAGGATGACGCAATTTAGCCACGACTTTATATTTTCCCGACTTCAACGTGGTTGTATCTACATCGAATTCGACGTAATCTTTTCCATATGTTTTTACGGAAAAGGTTTTTATCAATTTACCATCAGGGGCAAACAACTCAAGATTCGCCGTTATTTTATCCTGCCGATATTTTGCGGGCAACGGCAGAAAACCCGTTCGAACTTTAACGATATCGCCTATCGACTGATGTCGATAATGGTCACTCGTAATAGCGGAAATAAAGGGGGGAATAAAGGACTTGATTTCAACGTCGTCAAACCAGGCGGTTCCGATACCACCCTGGGTTACGTAACAGGTAATGGAAACGGATTCCGCCTCGCCGGGAATTACCGTTTGATGGCGAACTTGAGTCCATTCTTTATTGGTTCCCTGTATTCCTTGGGCATAGGCCCCACCTAGCCATTGACCATTTTGGCCTGTCCATTCCATACATATCGTTGCCTTCCCGTTTTTAACGTCTTGTGTTTTGACCCAAACGGAGAACTCGACGGTATCGCCCCCTTGAAGTTTCGTTTTTTGTCCGCATAAAACGTATCGATTCGGATCGCTATTGGTCCATTTCAGACAGGCATTGCCTGTTCGAGCCTCGGTCATATCAATTCCATAGTTATTTATATTGCCCCCCCAATGGGCGGGTCCACCCTTCTCGTTCGCCACTTCGAATGAAGGTTGTTGTAAAACCAGTCTCGGTATAATATCCTCCTCCGCCTTAAGGGGGAATGATAATAATAGGAGGGAAGGTAAAATCATTACCGATAACAAATAAAAAACCGATAACAAATGAAAAACGGAAATTGTTTTTGTTCGCATTTTTACTGTTCCTTGTTTTGTTGGGAGGGAATTTATCATTGACGACTTCCGGAAAATGAACGCCATTTCATTCTCCGGAAAACGATTTACATCAGATATCATAGTTTAAAACAGGCGAAAGGAAAAGTCAAGAGAATGAAACAGGGTGTAATGTTAAAAAAAGATTATTTCCTGTCCGAAGGAAAAGACCTGTCGTAAAGGAGAGGCCATCAAGTCGATTGCGTTCCAGTCCCGCCGATCAAATTATATAATAACCTTCCCGGGACCGTCAGGAAATTTTTTCAAAATATTTTATAAAAAAGAGATAATAGGGGTGGAAATGACTGTTTTAATTTGATAAAATAAAATTTCTATCGTTTTTATGGAGAAGTGGCCTGCTAAAAAGCAGGCGCATTTATTATACAAGAATATATTGACAGGAGTAGATTTATGAGTAAACGTAATTCACGTCGTGATTTTATGAAGATTTCCGCCGTTACCGGAGCCGGTTTTTTGGTTGCCGCTGGTAATAGCCATAAAGCAGTCCGTGCGTCCGCATTACAGAGCGTTGCAGTTGCCAGTATCGGTGTTGGCGGAAAAGGCGCTAGCGATTTGAGTAATGCCGCCGTTTACGGTAAAATTGTCGCCTTGTGCGATGTCGATAAAAAAACATTGGAAGGCGCGGCAAAGACCCATTCGAGCGCAAAAACATTTGCGGATTTCCGTGAAATGTTTGCTGAAATGGGCGATAAATTCGATGCTTGTACCGTCAGTACACCGGACCATATGCACACAGCCGCCACCGCTATGGCCCTAAAAGCAAAAAAACACTGCTATACACAAAAACCATTGACCAGAACCATCTACGAAGCCCGTTATCTGGGCGACCTCGCCCGTAAAATGGGGGTCTCCACTCAAATGGGTAACCAGGGAAGTTCCTTCGACTCCATGCGTAAAGTTGCCGCCGAAGTCAAAAAGGGTATTATCGGAGAGATAAAAGAAGTTCACGTCTGGACAAATCGTCCGATATGGCCACAGGGACCGAATCGTGATATGACCATTGCAAAATTCTCCGCCGACATAAAGAAAAAAGATCCTGATATCGCCGACGATGAAATTGCCGAAAAGAAAAAACAGATTAAGGAAGCCCTGGAGCGCCTCAATTGGGACCTCTGGATTGGTACTGCCCCCATGCGTGAATACTGGCCCGGTGTCTATCATACATTCGCATGGCGTGGTTGGTGGGATTTCGGGACCGGTTCCCTCGGCGATATGGCTTGCCATACCGTGAATATGCCCTATGCCGCTTGCGACCTCAAGTTCCCAACCAGTGTTATCGCCGAAAGTAGTGGACACGACTTCAATAGTTTCCCGGCCATGTCGAAAATTCGTTTCGAGTTCCCCGCCACAGACTGGCGCCCGGCTATTCCTTTCTTCTGGTATGACAGTAAAGTTCTGCCGCCAAATGAAATCTTCAAAAAATACGGTATTGGCGCATCCGATGAAATCAAAATGACCAATAGTGGCTCAATCGTTATCGGAGAAAAAGGCGTTGTTTATTCTCCCGACGATTACGCACAGCGGTATTTCGTACTCGCGGAAGGGGGCAAGAAAATTCCGGAACCGGAAAATGTCGAATTCCGGGCCGCTCCAAAAGATGATAAATCCGGTAACTTCGATACACGGAACCAACTGGAATGGTTCACCAGTATTTGGGAAAACAAGCCGGAACTCTGTTGGTCCAATTTCCCGGATTATGCCGGTCCGTTGGTCGAGACCATTCTGCTCGGAAACCTCGCCGTTTGGGCCGCGCCAAAAGCCGGTGTCCAGGGAGAATTGATCAAATGGGATGCTAAAAACCTCAAGATCTCCAATCTCGATGAACTCAAAACTCCGGGCGTAGCCGGACTTGTTCATCCTAAATATCGTAAAGGTTACGAACAAATCTGATTTGGAACCATTCACGAACGATTTTGGAACCACGGATATCAGGGATCAACACAGATAGTCTGCTGTAAAATATAATATTTTACAATAACAAACTAAATAATTTTATCTATTATAATATATAGATTTTATCATAAAGAGTTTGTTTGCCAAAAACTATCCGTGAAAATCAGTGTTATCGGTGGTTTCACTTTATATCCGTGAACGGTTACTCTGATTTTAGCAGGATTACAGGTGTTTCGTCCGTTCTCGCGAGTAGGGACCGCGCGCCTGTATCCAAAAAAGTTGGTGTCTCCACCTGCTTTTATGCCTGTTATTTCGGGAATGCGGATACAGCGTCCGCATCTTCTTTACAGCACGATCCTTTATATATTTGTAGTGATAAAGGGCGTTCTTCAGAAAAAAATTTTTATATGGAGAAGTTATATGACTCAAACGACACGACGTGATTTCATTAAGACTGGAACAATAGCCGGAGCTGGTTTTTTAGTTTCGGCAGGAAACAGCTATAAACCGGCACGAGCTTCGACCTTGCAGAGTGTAGCAGTTGCGGGTATTGGAGTTGGTGGTAAAGGTGGTGGTGACATTCAGCAGGCGGGTATTTATGGTAAAGTAGTCGCTCTCTGTGATGTCGATAAAAATATTCTTGAAAATCAGCACAAGAATTTTCCTGATGCACGTGTTTTTGCCGACTTCCGGGAAATGTTTGCGGAAATGGGTGATAAATTCGATGCCTGTACGATTAGTACCCCCGACCATATGCACACCGTTCAAACTGTTATGGCCATGAAGGCGGGAAAACATGTCTATACACAAAAGCCGTTGACCCGTACTATTTATGAGGCGCGTTATCTCGGTGAACTCGCAAAAAAAATGAAGATTTGCAGTCAGATGGGAAACCAGGGGAGTACGGAGGATTTTCTCCGCAAGACGGCTGCTCAAATTCGAGCCGGTGTCATTGGTAATATTAAGGAAGTCCATATTGGAACGAATCGTCCTATATGGCCACAGGGACCGAATCGCGATCTAACCATTGCAAAATTCGCTGCTGATATCAAGAAAAAAGATCCTGATATAGCCGACGATGAAATTGCCGAAAAGCAAAAGCAGATAAAAGAGGCCCTTGCCCGCCTCAATTGGGACCTCTGGATCGGAGTCGCCCCCATGCGCGAATACTGGCCCGGACTCTATCATACATTTGCCTGGCGTGGATGGTGGGATTTCGGTACGGGCGCTCTTGGCGATATGGCCTGTCATAATGTCAATATGGCTTTTAAAGGATGTGAACTCAAAAATCCAACCAGTGTTGTCGCTACGAGTAGTGGACACGACTTTAATAGTTTTCCGGCCCGATCAATTTGTACATTTGAATTTCCCGCGAACGATTGGCGTGGCCCAATTAAATTCGTCTGGTATGACAGTAAACAGGGACCCACTCAAGAGATCTTTGCCGAATATGGTTTTAATGGACCTCTTGATAATGGCACCTTGGTTATTGGTGAAAAAGGCGCTGCCTTTAATGGGAAATTCCAGGAAAAAGGTGGAAAAGTTATCGAACCGCTCAAGGACGTGGAGTGTGTTCTTGCTCCGGTTGACGAAAAGAATACTTCGGCGGATCCTCGTAATAAATTTGAATGGTTCAATGCCATTTGGCAGAATAAACCGGATATTTGCTGGTCGAACTTCCCCAATCATGCCGGTCCTCTAACCGAAACGATTCTCCTCGGAAACCTGGCTATTTGGGCGGCCAATAAAGCGGATGTTCCTGGCGAAAAAATCGAATGGGACGCTGTGAATTTGAAGGTTACCAATCTCGACAAGATTAAAACCCCCGGAGTGGCTGACCTTGTTCATCCAAAATATCGTAAAGGATATGAACAAATCTAAATATCTTCTAACGATAAATCATAACTTGTGATCAATATTCCAATCGTCAAGCCGTGGATGAAGGTATAACCAGAATCCCGGCATTCCAGAACTGTCTCCGATTGTGTATTTTTAAATATTTGCGTATTTTTAAATATTATTATGGGGACAAGTGTCTGGTAACTGTTCACGGATATAAAGTGAAACCACTGATATAAAGTGAAACCACAGATAACACTGATTTTCACGGATAGTTTTTTGGCAAACAAACATTTTTATGATAAAATTATTTATTATACTCAATCCATTTGAATTTTCCGGATCTTGTTTGTACAAACCCGGCAACGACGGGCAGATTATTGAGGCCGAAGGCTACTGCCCATACCGGCTCCGTATATAACAGATAAAAATGTTTCGTTTGTGATTGTAAAATATTGTATTTTGCGGCAGACTATCTCTGTTTATCCGTGATATCCGTGGTTCCAAAATCGTTCGTGAATGGTTACTAAAATTTTAAAAGATCTGTGATTTATTGACAGTTCTTCAAAACGGGATTATACTGGAGGAGTCGAGACAATATTATAAAATGATAATATTATGAAAAATGTATTGAAAAATATTGTTTGCTTAAAAGAGCCGATTTTTGGAGTAGTTGGGATTTCCACACGTATTTGGAGCCCACCCTAATGCGATAATCACATTCAAGGATGAAGATTCAATATAAAAATGATTAGTTTAAGTCGACAGGAAATAGTACAGACAGCGGAAATAATAGTGGTAAAAGTTGGAACGAATGTTCTAACGACCAAGGATGGTCATTTAAATCATGACCGTATCAATAAACTCGTCGAAGGGCTATGTTATATTCGATCCCATAATAAAAAAGTCATATTGGTCAGTTCAGGAGCGGTAGGAGCCGGAATGGGTCTTTTGGGAATCCAAAAACGTCCGACCGAACATCCGCAATTACAGGCAATCGCTTCAATCGGACAGAGTATTCTGATTCAAACGTATGAAGAAGCAATGGCAGTTCATAATGTCGTACCGGGCCAGGTCCTGTTGACCGCAGATGATATTTCCCGTCGGCGTCATTATTTAAATGCGCGAAATACCTTCCTCTCTCTACTGAAATATAAGGCAATTCCAATCGTCAACGAAAACGATACCGTTAGTGTCGATGAATTAGACTCGACTTTTGGCGATAATGATCGTTTAGCCGCCTTGGTAGCGAATCTTTTTCCGGAACCACTTCTAATCCTCTTAACCGACGTGGACGGTCTTTACGATGGAGATCCAGCCCTAAAGACCTCCAAACTGATTTCCGTAGTTGATAACTGGAATCAAGATTTAATGAATATGGTAGCGGAAAAGCGTTCCTCGCGCAGTAAAGGTGGAATGTCCAGTAAACTAAAGGCGGCAAAAATGGTAACGACATCGGGCGGAAGTGTGATTATTGCCGATGGTGATGACGATACCATTTTGAGAAAAATCTATGCGGGCGAGGAAGTTGGAACAGTTTTTTTCCCGACGCGTCCACTTCATGCCCGTAAACGCTGGATCGGATTTGCCGTTGCCCCCAAGGGGACCTTAATGATTGATGATGGTGCAGTTGAAGCCCTATTGAAAAAAGGAAAAAGCCTTTTACCCGTTGGAATTATTAGAACTTCCGGAATCTATGAAAAAGGGGATATTGTTGCCGTTGTTAATACGAATAATATGGAAATTGCGCGCGGCCTTGCCAATTACGGATGGAAGGAAGTGGCTCTTTGGTGCGGGAAAAAAAATAGTGAAATAAAGCACCTCTTCGGACCTCTTCCCTATGAAGAAATCATTCATCGTGATAATATCCAATTAACAGACTGATACTTCTATCCAAAATGGACTGAATTTGAAATGGAACAATGGCAAGAATCGTTACGTATGTCTGTTTGTGATCTTGATGTATTAGTGAAAAAATTTCATTTGTCGAAATCGAAACTTCAGAATGTTGTTCAGGTTTATCCGTTTCGTATTTCCAACTATTATTTTTCGTTAATTCGTGAAAAAAACGATCCAATTTATCGACAATGTATTCCGGACGAGGCGGAGTTGGAAGGAAACGAAGATCTATTGGAAGATCCACTCGCGGAGGAAAAATATACTCCAGTTCCGAATATTGTTCATCATTATCCGGATCGTTGTCTGTTTCTCGTTTCCAATCAATGTGCCACCTATTGTCGATTCTGTACCCGAAAACGAAAATTCGGAACGAAACAGAAGATAGATCCGAAGAATTTAGAGCCCGGGTTTCGGTATATTGAGGAACATCAGGAGATTCATGATGTTCTGATTTCCGGTGGGGATCCTTTTCTGTTGGAAGATGATCAACTCGAAATGATTTTGAAACGACTTCATCGGATTTCACATTTGGATTTCATGCGGATCGGAACCCGAACCCCTTGTGTTTTGCCCGAACGAATTACTCTAAATTTGACTCAAATGTTAAAAAAATATCATCCGCTTTTTATCAATGTCCATTTTAATCATCCGGATGAATTAACACCATCGTCAGTTGCCGCGCTCGGCCGTTTGGCAGATGCCGGTATTCCGTTGGGGTGTCAAACGGTTTTACTCAAAGGAGTCAACGACGATCCGGAGGTTATGCGCCTTTTAATGCGAAAATTATTGGCCGCTCGTGTTCGGCCCTACTATATATTCCAGTCCGATATGGTCTTCGGAACGGAACATTTCAGGACTCCTGTTGCAAAAGGAATTGAAATTATACGTAAAATGCGTGGCTGGACAAGTGGTCTGGCCATTCCCCATTTTGCTATTGATACCCCGAATGGCGGTGGTAAAATTCCTCTCCTGCCACAGTATTTATGTGAAACGGAAGGAAATAAAATGATCTTCCGAAACTACTGTGGTGATTTATGTGAATATTACGATATCGAAGAATAATAAAGGTCCCCCAATGAATTATCCTGCTTTTATTGCTGTTGTTGTGTTTGTTACCTATCTTGTGATAACAATTATCTCCTATTATCTTTTTTATACCTGTATACGAAATAAACGAAGGATACAGGATATTCCAACCTCGAAAACCACAGGGGTCTTTATCGGGACCGTTGAACTTAAAGGAACTGCCGAATCGGAATCCCCTTTAACCAGTCTATTAACAGAAAATGTCTGTGTCTATTATTCCTGGACAATCAAGGAGGAATGGCGAAAAACACGAACGGAAACGACAACAGACAGTAAAGGAAACGTTCAAACAAGAACCATTGTAGAATCCGGCTGGAATGTAGTGGCCTCCGATGAAAAACGTTCGTTGTTTTACATTCAGGACGATTGTGGTATTTTACGAATCAATCCGGAAAAGGCCGATATTGAAGGAATAACGGTTTTCGACGACATTTATGATACAAGTAATCCCTTCTATTATCGATTTGGTCCCACCATTCCCATTTCCTGCTCGACGGGACGTCGCCGATTTAATGAAATCATAATTCCTCTTCATCAAGAAATATATGTTATGGGCCGGTCACGAGTTCGAGACGATATTATAGCGGCGGAAGTTGCCTGGGATTCGAACACCCCTCTTTTTCTCATCTCGACAAAAAAAGAAGAAAAAATCGTCTCCAGTTATCATTGGTGGGCCTTTTTTGCCGGATTGGGGTTCATTGCATTAACAACGTTCGGACTCTCCTTCCTGTTTGGTCGGAATTATGTCTTCTATAATTTGATATCGGCTATTCTAATCCTCCTGACAACGTGGGCGTTTATTATTCATTTTTCTCTGGTTGAACTTCGTAATCGACTTCGTTTGGCCTGGGCCAATATAGACGTTGAACTCAAGCGCCGTCACGATTTGATTCCACGTTTGGTTTCGGTTGTTTCTGGTTTGAAACATCATGAAGAAACCATTTTTACACATTTTGTTCAATTCTGTCAGGAACAGTCGGCTCGTGCGGATGTACCGTCGAAGGACCAACAGGTGACTTCAATTGTTGGACCCGTTTTGGGAATAGTCGAAAAATATCAGGAATTAAAGTCAAATGAATTGTTTTTAAATCTTCAACGAAATCTGGAAGAGACGGAACAACGTATTGCACTGGCCCGACTCTATTATAACGAGGTGGTTACCCAGGTAAATAACCGATATGAAATATTCCCGGACTGTCTGCTCGCCAGTATATCCGGACTACGGAAAACTCCCTATTTTCAAATTCAAAATTTTGAAACGAAGCCGGTTAATGTTAAATTATCTTCTTGAACCGGTCTTCATAAAAGAGCAAATTAATCGATAATGTTGTTGGTCTATACAAAAATTGTAACCATTCACAGATATAAAGTGAAACCACAGATAACACTGATTTTCACGGATAGTTTTTTGGCAAACAAACTTT
>CAYUAP010000135.1:0-12948 GCA_964442735.1 uncultured Planctomycetaceae bacterium
TATCCGTGAAAATCAGTGTTATCCGTGGTTTCACTTTATATCTGTGAACGGTTACGATTTAAAATCATAAAGATTTAAAATCATAAAAATTTAAAGTAATCATTCACGAACGATTTTGAAACCATGGATATCACGGATAAACACAGACAGTCTATCGTAAAGTACAATATTTTACAATAACAAACGAAACACTTTTATCTATTATAATAAATAATTTTATCATAAAAAATTTATTTACCAAAAAACTATCCGTGAAAATCACTTTATATCCGTGGTTTCACTTTATATCCGTGAATGGTTACGATTTAAAATCATAAAGATTTAAAATCATGGAGTCGGGGAAGGAGACCCTGAAGGAGCTGGACTCATACTCATACCAGGATCGCTCATGCCGCTCATTCCTGGGTCGCTCATACCACTCATACCACTCATACCGTTATTGCGAGCAGGTTGTAGAACGGTTGGTGTGAAATCCTTCGCATCTTTAAATAAATTCAACAGATCTTTATCGGATACGGCATCTTTATAGGGATTAGCACTTGCTTTGGAACCAAAAATGGTATTGGTGTCATTTTTAGGATTTTTATATTGGGACGTTCTTTCTCCACTCATACCGGACCCCTTCATGTCAGGTCCCATCATATCAGGACCAGGTCCAATCATCGAATTACTGGAATTATCAACATTCCATGTTCCGATTCCTTCCTGTCCCCGACTGTTTTGAGTATTTTGATTGAATATATTCAGATATAGACTGGCAACGGCCAACGGTCCGGTTTCCGCATTGGCATACAAATCGTCCGGATCATCCTGTGAAACGTATGTTTTTTTATCCGAAACGGCTTCTGCCGGGTCATATATATTAATGAACTTGGTACCGTCTGCGGAAGGTCTTTCCATAGGATTACTATAGGTAATCTTTTTTTCACGTTCCTCCAGACGTTTTCGTTCTGCCGTAGACAAGACAACTTTCCCAAGGTCATCCCGGAAAAACTGAAAATCGGTTTTGCTTTTATCATAGGGGTCCGGAATTTTAACAACATCACGTTCTTCCGAAGTATATGGAATAATGGGATCCACCGAAGGCAATTTACTTTTATCGGCAGTCGCGCGAGTTTGAGGCTCTACTAATAATTTGCTATCACCTTTCAGATTACGATTTTCCTGACTAATCAATTCTTTTTGTTGGTCCAGAGTTTCGCCGAACTTTAATTCCTGACGCTTTTGTTCGCGCTGTTTCCATGCAATATCGACCGTTTTACGCGCTGCTTCAATCATCATACGTTCAGATCCTTGAATACGAGTCAAAACACCATCAATATTAATTTGACGGCCTTTAGGCGTATATTCCCTGGCGGCACCTTTTAAAAAGGCAGTATTGGCCTGATCTTTTTTTCCCAAGTGCAACAGGCAAAGACCTTCATAAAAATAGGGACGTGGATCATCCGGCACCTTTTTTTGATACGCTTGAAAATTCGCAAGCGCGTCAGCATCATTTCCAGCGTAATATTGACTGATTCCCTCGGAATATGTTGTAATATCATTTTGTGCCTTGAGTGAAGAATCAAACAGGAAACACAAAAGCAATCCCGCGACAATAATCCTAAAATATTTTCCGAACATTAGCGGACTCCTTTGATTTTTTGTTATGATAGGGACCATATAATTATCTATTATTTTACCCTACTTAAGAAAGGAAGTCAAGTAAATACCTGTACGAATCAGTGGATAAAGTGATAAATCCTTCAAAATATAGCAACAACACAACTCCTACAATCGGTAAAACTCCGTCATTCGATTTAATAGGCAGGTAATTTGTCTTTTTTCTATTTCCGACATTAATCTATTATTCCATGTAAATTGAGAAGGTCGAAAGTAATATAAAGACTGTTGTCTACAATATTAAACAGGGAATAAAGGGTAAACAAGGATGATAACAACAAACAGGAAAATAAAGCAGTATATACTATGGCAGTTATTGTTAATCCTGACAATATGTCTGTTCCATAGTTTAGATCCGTTGTTGTTTGCTTTTTCCGCAAAACAACCAGAGAATAAAGGGACGTGTCTTTCCTTGCTCGAATCGGAACGGTCCTTTATTGGCCAGGTAACGCATCTATGTGAAAAAATACGAGATAGCCGATTTACGGAAATCGATCCGAAGAAAGACAGTATGCAAAAAAAAGCATTATTGTCAGAACTTGATCAACTGGAACAATATATACGTAGCAAGACAGATGAAACAAATGCAGTTTCCTGGATGAAATATCTGGAATTTCAGGAAATGCGAGCGGTACTTCATTCGACGGATATGAAAGATAATCTAAAAGACATGGCGCAATTGAAATCGGCGTTATCTTCATTTAATTCCGGAGAGAGCGGCTTGGAACAAACTCCATTTGTCCAATTTAAAGAAAATTTATCAACCCTTGTTCGTGAAAAAAAGCATTTGGAATGGACAGAACAGGAACGCAAGGATTTTGAAGAGGTCTGTACACGTTTGCCGAAGGAGATATCCGAGTTACTCCTAAAATACGATCAGGATCTGGCGGAAATTGTCGCGTTATCTTTAACCTACCTGAAGGTCAACAGCCGTATTTCTTGTGATGCGGAGACTTTAATTAATCTTGTACAACAGCGTTTTTCAATTCCGAACGTCCAAGTGGCTTTTTCTTCTGTTTTTCTTTCCCAGGAATCAGCGAATTCTTTTGCGGAAAGTATTAAAGTAGCGGAAATTATTCGCGGTTCCCAGGTTTATGGTTCCGGTACGGTTAATGGTAATTTGGTATTGGAATATGTACCAAACGAACAAAAAGCGGAAATAAAAATTAGTCTGGACGCCTTAATGAATACTCGAACAACCGCGTTTCAACGTGGTGTGCAGGTACATTCCAGTAATGCGGGTAATATTCGAGCGGAAAAATCCATTTATTTTGATAAACAATTGACGGCAAGTCCCGCTAAAGCAGCCGGTCGTTTAAGTTCCCGGGTAACAGATATTTTTTCGGGACATTTCGTTATGCAAATGTTGGGATTAATTCAACATCGAGTCGAGAAGGAACGTCCCTATTCCGAGGATGAATCACGAAAACGTATGGAAATAAAAATGGCAAAACGTTTGGATGAAGAAGTTGATTCCAGAATCCTTCCGACTCAAATTTTTCTTGATACTGTTATCAACGAAGGTTTTAAAAAATACGATTGTAATCCCCGAACAATTAAAACCCATACAACCACCAATCATTTGTATTGGGATGCTTTATTTGCCGCTAAAACACAACTGGGGTTGCCTCTGGGTCGAGCCTGTAATAATGTGGTTTACGCTCAATGTAATGATATTGCCGTTGCATTACATTCAAGTTGCCCCAACAATACATCCTTTAATATGTTTTCCGGAAAAAGATACTCCGATCAAGAAATTGCCGACATTTTCGCAAATATCTTTCCGGAGAGATCTAATGATTTGAATGTTGAAAAAAATCAGATTTCAGAAAAAAATACAAAAGAAAAACGTAAAGAAGAACCACTATTGTGGTTGACGTTTGCGGAAGATCTTCCGATTCAAACAACGTTCAATAATAACTGTATCGAGATTGTACTGCGCCTGACCGAATTTGAAAATGAAGGAAAGCAATATCCGGAATTAACAATTCGAGTTACCTATGAAATCGTAAAAACATCACAAGGATTCGTCCTGCGTAAAAAAGAGGTGGATGCTCGTCCCGGCAATCTGGAACCTGGTCAAACAATTCCAGCACGATATCAGGCTATTCGGTCCATTATCCTTAAACGTATGGAAAATTTATTGAAGCCGGAATATGTTATTGGTGCGTTAGATACGAAAAATATCGTAATGCGTGCTCCCCGTGATGGTGATAATTTGACGACTCCACAAAAAGAGAGAATGCGCCTTCAATCCGGTTATTTGGTTCCAGTTACGTTTTCAACGGCAAATAATTGGTTGAATATCGGATTCAAATTCGTTCTGGAAAAAAATATGTACGTGGGGAAATAATCCCCCATTCGAAATCATGAATGTTTTTAGGTTTTTTCGTTTTCACCGATAAATCTTAACGACCTAAATTATCCCATAAAATAAAAAAAATACTGAACCACGGGTGTGACTTTTGCCGATATTTCTTCTGTTAATTCTAAAATAAAAGAAAGAACGGTTAAAGTGACACAGGATCTGACAGCGCTTGATGATTCCAATATCCCAAAGGCCGTTTCAGATCGTTCGTCTGAACGAGTGAAACGACGCCCTTTGTCCGCTTTTATCCTTTCCGATACAGATAGTAATACAGAAGACGATACCAGTTCTTCTGATTTGAAATTAAGAGTCGATAATGGTTCTCCCGGGAGGCCACCTTCCCCCCATTTCCCCCCTATTGTCCTTAAAAAACTCCGAAGTCTCTCCCGATGCGATGATCTGGATTCGGAGGAAATTAAACCTTTAAATAATAAAACAAATAATCAAACAAGTACAACTGATCATTTAGATGTAACGAAATATAATTCATGTACTTCAGAACCGATTGTGACAACTATTGGTGACAAGGAGGTTGCTACAAACTCTTCTTTACAGGAAGAATTATCGGAAGAGAAAAAAAGTAGTATCAAGAATTCCGATCCGGTTACTCTGGTTAATAATTGTTGTTCCGACAATAATGCTAAACCTGCTAACAACGAGATATCGATTGTTGACGAAATATCAATTGTTGAATTGACTGCCGAAACAATCAAGGCTGTTAAAGAGGTTTCAATTCAAAATATATGTATTTCAGAAGAATATCAGGAACAGACCGAATCATTAGAAACGGTATGCTCTTCTGTTGTTTCGGAAGAGGTTCAGAAAACGGCAAAACAACCAGAAACAGCGGTGTTATTATCTCCTGTTAGCACGGAAAAAGATCTGGAACAAACCGAATCATTAGAAACTGTATGCTCTTCTGTTGTTTCGGAAGAGGTTCAGGAAACGGTAAAACAACCAGAAACAGCGGTGTTATTATCTCCTGTTAGTACGGAAAAAGATCAGGAACAGACCGAATCATTAGAAACTGTATGCTCTTCTACTATTTCGGAAGAGGTTCAGGAAACGGCAAAACAACCAGAAACAGCGGTGTTATTATCTCCTGTTAGTACGGAAAAAGATCAGGAACAGACCGAATCATTAGAAACGGTATGCTCTTCTGTTGTTTCGGAAGAAGTTCAGGAAATGGTAAAACAACAAGAAACAGCGGTGTTATTATCTCCTGTTAGCACGGAAAAAGATCAGAGACAAACCGAATTATTAGAAACGGTATGCTCTTCTGTTGTTTCGGAAGAAGTTCAGGAAATGGTAAAACAACAAGAAACAGCGGTGTTATTATCTCCTGTTAGCACGGAAAAAGATCAGGAACAAACCGAATTATTAGAAACGGTATGTTTTTCTGCTATTTCGGAAGAAGTTGAAGAGGTTCAGGAAACACAGGAAATTGACGTTCAAGAAATAAAATTACCGTCCTCAATAACAGTGTCGGAAAATATTGGAGTTAATATTGTTGATTCCTTTATGGTTCAGATTCCACAAATTGAGAAAAAAGATAATATTGAAGACGAAGTTGATATTCCATCTATTATTCCCAAAAATAAAGAACCGATATCTTCGGTCTCTATTACACCTGTTTGGCTTTATGAAAAACGGACGCGATTATGTATATTCGAACGTTATATTTCTCTTGTTAAGAAACAGAATCGTCAAACATTATTAGAAACTTCCTGCACAACATCAGAAGGTTCTCCAGAGGCAGATGATCAAATAAAAACTGATAAAATTATTTTGATGTGGAAATCATTAACACCAGAACAACGAGAAACGCTTGTTCACTTTATTGAAACGTTTGGAAGTGAATGAAACGTGGGCCAAGAAACAAACTCTTTTGATTCTGGCCCCTCAATGTTTACGTCTGTTCGATCTTAATGCGGACGACTTCGAATACACTGGTTCATTATAGATGCTCCGAGACAAACAGCAGTGCCTGCATGGGAGCTAAATGAACGGTGATTTTATTGTCAGATATAATGGCCGGTTCAATAGTTCCTGTTGCGGGATTCATAATGATCCAGTTTTTTCCTTGGAGTGAAACCAGCGATCCGGAATAGCTTTTTTCCGTATCCATATTTCCAAAAAGCCAAATAGTCCGTCCTTCCCGTTCAAACTGTCCGGCAACGATATCATCGGATTGTGGTTCGAGTCGGGTAAATCGTTCCCGAACCTGTTGGATCTGATTAAAATAATCGGAATCGGTAGTCCGAACCGCTTTTATCCGATCCGTCTTAAAGGAAATGTCACAAGGAATAAAAATCGTATCATATTGTAATCCGGATAACTCGATTTTTCCCTTGTCAACAGTTTTAGCCGCATTGAATCGTTCCTGATCGATAATGGTAAACGGAATCTGATTTTTCGTTAAACGTTGAGCGAGCCCTGTAAATGTCGATCCTAAAAACTGAAACTCCTTCGAAACGGGATTAGGCAAGGCACTTGGCTTGAAATCCTTCTGAAGTTCTTCAATTGGAAGATAGAGTAAAACAGGACGTATCGGTTTTGCAGCACGAAGAATGGCGTTTAGACGACCAATATAATTACCATAGGCTTTAAAAACTTCTTTACCTTGATTTTCAAACCGATAATAAGAGGCAAATTCGGTTACACCCCAAGCAGCCTGCCAAACAGCAGTAGCAGTCATCATGTCGAGGTTGGCGTAGAGATACGGTTTTATAAAGCGGAAATCCCCCATATCAGAAACTTCTGTCATAACGAGTCGGCGGCCAGCTAGAAATGCAGCGCTACAGGGCATTCCGGCCGTTAACGTATTACGTCGTTGCGGCCTGCTGGACAAGACATCAAGTCCAGGAAGATCCATACGTATCATATTGGCCAACTTGTTGCCATCTCCGGCAATATAAATGTAAACGGATTCCTCGCCCAATAGATGACCGGAAGAAGCAAGTCGCAGTGGAGTATCGGAATTTGCGATGGTTGGAACAGACGAACCGTGATTTTTCAGATAATCTTGAATCTGGCCATAAAAATTTTCACGGTCAAGTCGTGCCACAAGTTTCCAGAATCGGAGCCGTCGTTCACGATCCTGGTCGGTATCTCCAAAAAACAAGCTGTTACGAATATCCAACAGATCTTCGTTATATTCCTTTTTGTATAATTGAGGAAGTTCCGGGGCCCAAGGAAGCATCGGAAGATTTTTTACGGAACTATCGATCTGTCCCTGCATGGAGGGAAGTGTTCTGCCTGGAGACGAGGAACTATTAAACGCGATAATCGAAGGTTCGTCGGTAAAGAATGCCTCAATATTCCGAAAAGTATTTTCCCCGAGCCGTTTCCGATACTCGTCATGGGTACATTGAATAAACAGTTTCGTCGATTCGGGAACAAGTGGATTGGGATAACGGCGCAAAACACGAACATTATTGGCGGAATGTGTGTATTCAAATGCCGGTCGAACGATAAAAGGATTTTTCCCCTGGTCTTGCAGATCCTTGTCGAACACAAGAGCCTGCGATTCCAGTTTGGGATTTTTTTCCAGTACTAATCCACCACCTCCTAAACTAGGATAGCCCTGTTCGTCATAAATCCAGACTCGAATTCCGGCCTTCAGAAATACTTTTACGGCATTGATTAGTAGTTTCCACTGATCTTCATCTCGAAAATAACGTTCCCCTCCGACATTACAGACGACCCCCCCAAAACCGATTTCCCGGAATAGTTCGGCAACACTTTTTTCACCACGAGGTCCAGAACCATCCTGGGCAGGGTGGGTAAATGTACTGAAATCCCAAGTATGCGGTTCATAATTTGTGGTCCAACCTTTTAACCAACCGTGGAGTATCTGTAAAGGCCTATGCTCGTTTCGGGGAGCCTTCCAGTCCCTCAACCACTCGACAGGAAGATTGATTTCACTTGTTTTTTCGGAATAAAGGCCCATCGGGAAATCCTTTATTTCTTCTGACAAATTTGGCAGAATTTTTGAAGACTCCGGTAAAGAATTATTATTCGGTGATTTATTAATTGTCTCGGGACGCAGGATTTTTCGAAGTGCTTTAATTCGTGCGGTTCCCTGGCCACGTGGATCGGGTAACGTTGGAATCAGCCAGCCCCCTTCATCGCATTCGTTCCAGGCATAGACAAGAATCAGATTAACACCGTCTTTATTCGGATGACGACGGAGGAGTTCGACGTTACGTCCAATATGATTGGCAATTTCTTCCGGAGTTCCTGATTCTATATATCGTTCGACAAATTCTCCTTTTTTATGCCATGTTTCCCAAGAGACAGGGTTCATAAAACGAGGTCGTCGATCCCAACCTGTGGTACAGGGTGGAGAAACATTAACACCTTGCGCTATACAGTCCATAACAAATTTGTCTGTTTTGTCACTCAACATCCGATAGGGGGCTCCTTCACTCAAGCTATCACCAAATGTATAGGCACCAATCGCATCAGCCCCGAGTTTTTTTCGCAACTCGTTTGTAGTCTTTATGGATGATGGATTATTACAACAGATAATAATATAGGGTTCACCCAATCCTTTTGCTTTAATTCTGTCACAATATTTTCGCCAGAAACCATCAAGCATCTGTTTCTCGATCTTCTCGTTAAAGAAACCGACATAAAGAACGGGTCTGTTTCCCTGAACTTTTAAATACCCAGGTTCAGTAATATACTTTAGGACGTAATCCTGCATTGCAGGATCATCACAGAATCGCCCGTAACTCGATCCAAGAACGAGGAAGAAACAAAAATCAATTTTATTTCTTTTGGTACTAGCGAGATATTTTTTAAAGCACCAGGAGAGTGGACAATCTTCCGGGTAGACGGTAAACGCCCAATAATCAAGTCCGGCATAATTGGCGTAATCTATTTCCTGGTCCATTATTTCCTGTCGATTTCCATTGAGTTCCAGCAGATTTCCTTTTTCGTCATGCCGTGCAAAGAAAGGACGTCGATATTCCCACTGGACCGGAGAAAGAGAACGAAGTACATCCGCGCCAGGATCTGGTAATGGCGCTTTTTCCGGAACAATACCCGGTCGTTTTTTAGGATCTGGCAGTTGTGAAATGTCCGCGACATTTCCATACCAGGCATCCCAACGAATCGCACCAACCAAGGGACGAATGTCCGTCTTGACCGACTCCACCGCATCTGTAACTGCCGATAAAAAGGAAATTTTCATTAGAAACACCCAAAACACAAGAAGTATACCTTGATAATAACGACCAATCATAAAACCTCCTTCAAAACGAATTGGAGAATTAATATATTTTCTCTACTCGTCCAATATCAAATAAAGGTGAATATTTTCAATTCCATAAACATCCTGTAATACTGGAACTATAACTATAACACTGATAACAACATCCCATAAACTATTGTAACATAAAAAGAGTATTCTTGTCCAGATGTTCCAACGTTTTTTACGAAGTGTTTACGCCTTGAGTCTCTGGAATTGGCGTTCATAAAAAAGTGTATCACCGATCTATTTCCAGCACTACCCGTTTTCCAAGATTCCATCCATTTTGAATCTTCTTAAATATTATTGACGTTTCAAAAGCTTTATGTTATATTCGTTCTTGTTGAGAAAAGTGTATGGCAAGCCGGACAACAAGATTCTGTTTTTTCAAATTTCAACCTTGCCTCCAAACCAGGGGAATTTCTGTCAGAAGTTATTTACAGGAGTTTTTAAATGTTAAAACCAAATAATCGATTGATTACTGTTTTTGTATTCCTTTTATTCTTGTATTCGTTTTTCCTTCTGGTCAATCATGGATCGGCACAGGAAAAAACGACCGTTAAATCACAGGAAGTATCGACATGGACGACATCCACGGATCGTAAATTCCAGTTCGATAAAAAAAATGTTCCATTTACAGACAATACCGAAACAGATATGGAAATATGTCTTCTACCTTCGGAGCAATATCAAACAATGGATGGATTCGGAGCAGCTATTACCGGTTCAACATGTTATAATCTATTGAAAATGACACCAAAAGATCGAAAAAAACTTCTGGTAGAAACATTTCATCCCCAAACAGGAATGGGATACAGTTATATCCGAATTTCCATTGGCTGTTCCGATTTTTCATTGAGTGAATTTACCTGTTGTGATACGCAGGGCATCGAAAATTTCGCGATTCATCAAGAGGACAGGGAATACCTGATTCCAATTCTTCAAGAGATCTTGTCGATTAATCCCAAAATAAAAATAATGGCTTCCCCCTGGACCTGTCCCTGTTGGATGAAAGTCAATAATTTAACGGATCTTCAACCGTTTAATTCATGGACAAGCGGCCAGCTCAATCCGAAATATTATCAGGATTACGCAACCTATTTTGTCAAATATATTCAGTCCATGAAGAAATTTGGTATTGATATTACTTCAATAACGATACAAAACGAGCCGTTAAACCGTGGTAATTCGGCCTCGCTGTTTATGACGTGGCAGGAACAAAAGGAATTCATAAAAACCGCGCTTGGTCCCCAGTTTCAAAAAGCCGGTTTGAAGACAGAAATTATCATATTTGACCATAATTATAATTATGATGTCAACAAGAAGGAATGTCGGAATCAGGTTGGTTACCCTCTTCATATCTATAATGATGCTAAAGCTTCTCAATACATAACCGGAGCGGCCTACCATGCATACGGTGGTGATAAAAAGGAAATGGAACGCATACACAAGGTCCGACCGGACAAGGGGCTGTATTTTACGGAAATGTCTATCGGTACCTGGAACTATTCCTATCCCGGCGATTTGATGTGGTGCATGCGGGAAGTATGCCTGGGAACTGTTAATTACGGTTCAAAAGCGGTTATCGTTTGGAATTTTTTGTTGGACGACAAACATGGACCGTATCGACCTGGGGGCTGTAATAAATGTATGGGGGTAATTGATATCAATAAAAAAGATTATAAAACCATGGTGAAAAATTCCCATTATTTTACTATTGGACACCTATCAAAAGTGGTTATGCCAAACGCACGTCGAATCGGTCTGTCCGAAATTTCACAACAGGGAGTATATGCGTCGGCTTTTATCAACCCAAACGACTCCCGAGCTATTGTCGTTCTCAACGATACGAATATGCCAATAAAGTTTACCGTTCGGGAAGATAAATCATCTTCATTCGTATTAACCCTTCCTGCTAAAGCGATTACATCCGCACTATGGCATGGAAATAAAGAAAATCTTTAACTGATAATATTTGAATCCCATTTTAATGAAATCATATTCAATTTTCGATTGTGTATATTCTACCCATTCTTAATAAATAGATGTTTTTATTAAGAATATGTAGATTTTTTACATTTCCATATTGAAACGAAAAAAATAGACGATATAATATAGAGGAATTTAGTTTTTCCGTGTATTGGAAATTTTTTGATATTGGGTTAATAATGATAAAACAACAGTATAACAAGCCCTGTTTTTGTGGCGTTTGCTGGATGATAATCCTTGTCGGGATTGTCATGGTAGAGTTGTTTTGTCATACATCGACCAATCCATTAACGATAAATCCAAATAAAATTTCAAATACGACGCAAGATGGTCGATTTTATACCCCCGAAATAACGGTTACAGATTTTCAAGCGGATACCTCCGATGGGCCCATTCGCCAGATAGTCGAACGTATCAATCAGACAACAGTCCGTTCAATTCATTCGTCGAATCGAACATGGTCTTTATCGATCAGTCTATTTGGTAAAGAGTTTCATCACACACGAAATTATAGTGTCGGTAGTGTCTATCTTCCTTTAATGTTTTTGGAAAAACAGCCACTCTGGCTGATCTTGCTCAATCTCCTTAATTGATTTGTTATTTATCACTTAAAAAAGAAGAAAAGTATAAATAATAAATGTTACAGATATCTATTATAGGGAGATATATTATGTTTTCAGTAATACCTCAAACGGTTTGGTATGCACTTCCAGTGATGTTATTCTTCGTTGTAGCCTGGATAATGCAGTCACGAATTTATCAAAAAATCGATCATTCGTCGGAACAGGAAACAAAGATTTCATCGGAACAGGCGGTTTATAGTCTTTTGGAAGAGAATAATATAAAATCAGTAGCCGTAGAAGCAAGTGATAATTATACCCAGAACGATTATGATCGGGAATATGAAAAAATCCGATTGAGTCCTGAAACAATTGGTCGAAAGGATTACACGTCAATTGGTTACGCATTTTACGCTGTGGAGCGGACAATTATGGAGAAGAATCATCCCATGACCGTTCAATGGGAACAAAAAATACATATAGCAGAAACGATAACGTTCTGGGTTGTATTCTGTATTCTGGCTTTTGGCTTAATGAGCTGTTCACTTCCCATGATTTTATTTGGTTATTTATGTGCGTTCGTCCCAGCGTTACTCCATTTATATACCATTTACAGTTCATTGTCCCGTCTCAATCGTCTTTTTGAGGGATCTAAATTGATTTACTCCTTTAATGATGCCGAAAAGATGGGTATTCGCTCAGTTTTACGTGCGATTATATTAAAGGGCTCCGTTTGAATGCTGCATTTTAACTAAAACAGTAAATGCTTTATATTAAAACCAGGAATAACATTGTTTTCACGGATAGTTTTTGATATACAAGATTTATTATGATAAAAAAATAGAGAGGATAACTTAAAAATGGGTAGTTCCGGTATTCTGGGAATATTGGCTCGTACCGTTATCCAGCTAAAAAAGAAATCTAAAAAACCACAATGATATTTTTCATGTGGAAACGCGAAAATGAAAATCTTGAAAACTATCCGGAATGAAAATCAGAGTCAAGAAACAACTCTATTACCTAATAGGGTATGACTACCTAATAGGGTATGAACTACCGTAACCATTCACGGATATAATGTGAAACCACGGATAACACTGATTTTCACGGAT
>CAYUAP010000136.1:0-12932 GCA_964442735.1 uncultured Planctomycetaceae bacterium
GGGAGCGCGGACGTCTCGTCCGCATCTCCGCAAAACAGGCGTCTCGCCTGTTTTGCCTCTATTCCAAAAAACATAAAGTTTTAACCATCTTTATCACAAAAAAAACAATACCTGGGAGCACGAACGTCTCGTCCGCATCTCCGCAAAACAGGCGTCTCGCCTGTTTTGACTCTATTCCAAAAAACGTAAAGTTTTAACCATCTTTATCACAAAAAAAACAATACCTGGGAGCGCGGACGTCTCGTCCGCATCTCCGCAAAACAGGCGTCTCGCCTGTTTTGCCTCTATTCCAAAAAACATAAAGTTTTAACCATCTTTATCACAAAAAAAACAATACTTGGGAGCACGAACGTCTCGTCCGCATTGCCGGTTCCTCCCTTTTGTAATCAACTCTGTTTTGTAATGTTCTGTAGTAAAATCCGGATCGATTTTCTACGACGGAATAAACATTCAAAATAATCAATGTCGATTTATACTAGACATAATACAAAAAAAATATAACGTGTATCCAATTTATAATTTATCAACTCTATAAAAGATGACGTGCTTTGACTTCAAGATATTTGTTGATTAAAGGGGCCGTTATATTCTCCGGGAAAAGATCTAATGTCAGGGTACCACGTGCTGACAGTTCCTTTAGAACCTTGTATCGCCAATTGAGTATTTCTGCGGCGGCTCCCATTCGATAGATTTTTTTTACTGTTTGACCGAATAATAATTGATCGGTACCTGGTCGAGTCAAGTCAGTCGTACCGGGAGATAGCAATGCGTCCGTAGAAGAAACAGGACTGATATACTCTTTATCGGCGGTTAACAGGGAATTTAACGGATCAAACAGGGTATGGTCTTTTAAAAAAAGGGCCAGAGGCAAATGTTTACCGGTTAATTTACAGAGATGTTCCGATATTTGCGTACTATTACGTTCGTCAATAATATTTGTAATCAGAACAAGGAGCGAGCGTTTTCGACAGTGGGTTTCCAGATGGGCAAATGCCTGGTCATATCGCGATTCCACTGGTTCCGGAAAAATATTAAAGGAACCATGTATTAAATGATTCATATGGAGCAGTCCCGGCTTGGGAACGATAAACTGTCGTACCTCTTCCGAAAAACAGATAAAACCGACTTCGTCTCCCTGCTTGAGGGCTATGTAGGAGAGCATCAACATGGAATTAAATGCGTAGTCCAAAAAAGAAAGCCCCTTCACCTGATTCATCATCATACGACCGGAATCGATCATAAAAATAATACGTTGTGATCGATTCATCTGGAAATCTTTAACGATCAGTTTATTGCGTCGGGCTGTTGCCTTCCAGTCAATGAATTTATATTGATCATCTGGTGTATAGTCCCGAAGACGTTCAAAATCATTATCAAGTCCAATACGCCGCGTTTTACGAAAACCAAGCTGATGAAGACGCTGGGTTCGTGCAAGAAGTTCATATTGACTGATCTGACGAAGGTCCGGATAGACATGAATATCGGTCTTTTCCGGCAGTTTTAGTTCCCGTTTCCATAATCGTATCAGTGAAAAAACAAACAGCCATATCGCTTCCAACTGAAAGGCTCCGCGAACCAATGGAATGAATTTGTAGTCCAACTCCAACGAATTATTAGCCGGTATTAACTCCTCTTCTAAAAAAGCTCCTCCCTTGTTATCAAGTGATTCTATAACATCATCGGTAATCCAAACCCGACGATTAAAACGACCATGATTCTCTATCTTTAAAAATACTTGATGTTCTCGTGCCAGTGACGCTACTCGTTCCGTCCTTCGGTGTACCTGAAATGGGTTGGTAAACGCTACGGTTGCCATATCCAACAAGAGCAGAAGTAATATCATAAAATCAATAATTCGAATGGTCTGATATCCGTCTTGTATATCGAATAGAAAAAAGAAGAGCGAAAAAAAGATGGAAATAAAAAATAAAAGAACTGCCCTGCCGGTCGGCCAAATCTTCGCGTAAACAGAGATTATTACAATCGGAATCATTAGTAGTAGTGGCCAGATACCTGTAACAAAAACAAGCCAGCTTTCAATTGTTTTACTGTCAATGATACTGGCATCAGACCATAACTCGAAGAACATAATCGACTCCCGATTCTGTTGGTTTTATTTGTTGGTTTTATACTTTAGAACGTTATAAATGCAGCATTTCCCGGGACACGCAGACGTCTCGTCCGCGTTCCAGTCAACTCCGTGTTTCAGGGAAATAAAACAGGCGAGACGCCTGTTTTCCCGGCAGTGCGGACGAGTCGTCCGCGTTCCAGTCAACTCCGTGTTTCAGGGGAATAAAACAGGCGAGACGCCTGTTTTCCCGGCAGTGCGGACGAGACGTCCGCGTTCCAGTCAACTCCGTGTTTCAGTGTTCACAACCACTAGTCTTCTGTGATATAGTCTGTAGTAAAGACGTGTGCCTGAAATGTTTTGGAGAAGTGTGTTGGACTCATTCCCGCCTTAATTTTCAGGTTATACAGAAACTGTTCCTTGTCGGGAAGTTGCTCCCATACGGAAGGCAGATAGACGGCCCTCTGATATCCGTCAGAAATAATCAGACCATCTTTAAAGGGACGAACCTGGGCCAGCATCTCTGCTTCCGTCTTGAATTTCAAGGGAACCGGTTTACTCAAAATAGAAACCGATATCTTAATCTTCTCGAACTCCTTCTGTGTCAAGGGGTGAAAACGCGGATCATGAAACGCGGCATTCCAGGAATTGGCGAGCAAGTCGTCAATAAAGGACTCTTGTGCTATAATGGAACCGATACATCCGCGAAGATTACCGTTCAATTCAAGGGTTACGAAACAGGCCCCCCATTCTTCAAAAACCGCCGGTATGTACGACAGAGCCTTTTTGTCTATTCTTCCTGAATTATTCAGTCCGAAGGAAATACTTTTGCGAACCCATTCCAGTATTCGTTTCGAATAATATTGCTTTAAATACTGTTCTTTTGTCCCTTCATAAAGAAACCAACTCCCATAACCGACTACACGTGTATTATCTCCTGTCCGATCCCCGGAATTAAACATACCTGCTCGAATAAAGGAATACTTCCGCTTTTGCGCAAAAAGAAGACCACCACGAATACCATATCCGCCACAGGCCTGGTCACGTTGAAATTGAACTTCGTCGTTCGATTCGATCATTTGCGCCGTTATCAGATCGAGACGACGTGCATCCGTCAACGTTAAAAAATGACTCAAGTCGGACGATAGAATAAAAGCGTTTTGAGGATCGTCGTAAAAACGTTCGAGTACTTCCATGATTTTGCCGGGTACAACCTGCCCAACTAAAATCGGAACAATCTTGACTCCTTCCGGAAACCTGTATTGAACAAAGGGGACTTCTACCTCCACTGCGTGTTCCGGTGTAAACGCTTCGTCAAAATAATGACATGATATTTCCGACTCCAATATTTTATAAATATCTGTATTTAAATCGATATTTCCAATCGGTGTATTCCACTGTTCGTAACTTGAGAGTGCCAGTCCTATAAAACCGACATGATGCGATGGGGCTATAATAAAGATATTCTTGACATCATTCGGCAGATATTGAACACTTTCGGCCATTAAGGGACCCGAATAAATATATCCGGCATGTGGAGCAATTACCAATCGACTGGTCGCCTCGGTATCTCTTTTACAATCCGCTACAAATTGCCCCAATTGTTTTGTTAAGGCGTCTTTATCGGCTGTATAAAATTGACCTGCTACTGATGCTTTTTTTATTTTTACCATATTTCTCTCCCTTTACTTCGAGTTTCTATCAGTCTTTTTTATAAAAATCATCCGCTTCATCATCTTCTTTTTTCAAGGAATCATCGGTGACCGGACGTGGACCAGAGGTCGTTGATTTTTTCTCGACCGTTTTATTATCTTTTGTTTTATTATCTTTTGTTTTACTATCTTTTGTTTTATCTGAAGTCTTTTCCCCGGTATCAGGGGCGTCTTTTTTCGATTCCGCTTTATCGGGTTTTGTGTCTGGTTTTAATTTTATAACGGGAACAACTCCTCCACTAGTCTGATTTTCGTCTATTTGTCCCGATCCTGTACCTTCTTTAGGAATGGCAGTACCTTCGACCGGTTTGTCGGTCGGAATAGTTTGTTGTTTAACAGGATCAGACATCTCCACTTTATTGGGAACTTTTGTATTGGAATCTGAACTGGTTGTATCATTCGGATTGACAGGGGGCGTTGAACCATCCCCTTCTTCCGGCAATGGTTCACCTGCATCGATCAGCATGAAGGAACTCCAGAAGAAAGGATGTTTGACCGTTAACGGTCCCAGTTTCGAACTCGGTTTGGACAAACGCGGTTCTTCTTTAGCGATCAGGGGTGTATCCTGAATGGCAACAACACTCTCCTTCCAAGCTTTCTCCATGGGCATGGTCAGTTGATTTTTCATAAAGGAATTGACCAGATCATAGGAAGAACGTCCTCCGACACGCCATCGGCTAATGAGAATCGTTTCCGCGCCAGTTGATTTCAGGGTTAGAATTGGAATAAAGAATTCGTTTCCGTTACCTCCATTTTTCAAGGCGTTTTCGGCCATGGAACGAAAACCGGGGAAAACCATTAGCCGTGGAGCCCCCCAAGGCAAATACCCCCAGGCGTTCACCGAATTACTGCCCGGGTGACTATCGGCTGTAAAAGGAATCCAATTTGCTTTTGCTCCCATTATTTCGTTGAAAACAATTAACCGTTTAAGACGTGGCGCGAGAATCGCACTGGAGACATCCAGCGATTCCGGCTGGAATACTTCAACGTTCTGTATGACAGTCGCTAGTCGAGACAGTTCCTCCGTCATGATTTTTTCAGATGTTTTTGGAAACAACTGGCCGGGCACAACCGTAGTATCGACAAACATGTCCCGTCCTGATTTTCCCGGAAGTGCCAGCCCCACAACGGGCGCGTAACGTATCGTTAAGTCCGAATTCAGCAGAAGGGGAACATTCTCCGTTTTATTGACGGCTACGGAAATAGCCTCAAAAGGTAAATACCATAGAGTCGAATCCGGTACAATTATCAGTTTTTTGAAAACGGTCGAAAAACGTGGCGCGTTCGACGAAGGATCGCCCAAAAGCGATTCGAGTAATTCTTTTCCGGTTTTCTTCCATTCATCCTTGGATAAATCTTCGGCGGGAAATTCTTTTTTTCCATCGGTACATCCCAAGGTCTTCAGAAACACGGCAACGGCGGAAGCAACCTTTGGGGACGGTCCGATTCGCCAAAAATCATAGACTTCCGGTGTAATCATAAACCCGAAAATTTCACCTCGGGCCTCCAAAAAGGAGAGAATACACCAGTCTTTTCCCAATTTGGCTTGAACCGTTTTAACGGGTAAAACCGGTGGAAATAACTGTGGTACATTTATCCGCCCAGCAGCTAGAAAACGAAGTTGTGCTTCCTGGACCATGGCGGCTTCGGCATATTGTTGAAGAAGTGTCTTTTGAAGTTTCCGTTCGTCGTCTGTCTTGGGAATTATGGGAATTTTATGAAGTTTGGATTCAAGATCGGTTAGTTCCCGTGCCTTTTCCTGAAGAGAGGGATTCTCCAGAAAAAAATTCTGTCGAACAAGACGAATCTCGTCCGGTAATACTTTTTCCGAGGCTCCTGCCATATAGCGAAGCGAGGAAAGTCGTCCGCCCATAAACTGTTCCTGATAAAAACGCTGACGGCGAATCTTCTCCGCCATTTCGAACGCCTTGTCCTTGAGATCCCGTTCCACTAAAAGAAGAAATAATTGTTCATAGGCTCCAGCCATGGGCGTTACCTGTACCGCAAATGTATCCATAGGCATGGTACCCCAGTCAAGATTATTCGGGTCTCGCAACAGTTTTTCATAAAGGTCTGTCGCGTTACGAACGGTAAAATTACCGGAAGTGGATATGGCTCCCGACCGTGTTAATTTATCCAGAATCGCTAATTGAAACAGCCAGGGTGATCGATATCGTATTCCTTCGATCATTTTTTGCATGGCCAGGTCTCCTTCGTCCAGATGACCCTGTGCATAGGCAAGGAGTGCCTGAAGGTAATTCCATCGGTCTGCCAAACGACTATTGCGTATGGCACGACTCTCCATCATACGATTTAAAAAAAGGAGACCACTGGACGCTGTTTTTAAATTATTGGCCAGAATCATGTTTTCCATGATCTCTTCCCCCAGCGCTATTTGCAAACTACGCAGGGTTTTATTCGTTTTTACCCAATTGAACGCCGATTGAAGGGCCAAATCAGGCGTTTTGGGATCCAAGGTCTTCTTCAGACTGGAATACATACAGAGCGCATCCTGAACCAGAATATAATCCTGATAATGAAATGCCGATATGGAGGATTCAAAAAAGTACTCTATGGCCTCCTTCGCTTTATCGGAATCGATGGCCAAACGACCAAGTTCATATAGAGCAACTCCCGTTAAACTGTGATCGTATTGTCCGGCCATTAACAGGCAGTCTTTAAAACAGTTGGCGGCTTCCGTTTTTTTACCGGCTCCTTCCAACGCCAAACCAAACAGAACGTCAATCCAGGTAATGGACCAATGATTTGGTGGAATGGAACGAACGGCAAAAACCTTGAGTATTTTGGGGGTCATGGGGTCAAACTCAACCATGGGCCCTAATATATCCAGACGACGACGCAGGGAAAGCGCTAGACATTTGAGAATCTCCAAGGGAGCAATTCGGATTCGATGGACCGGTGTAATCAGTCCACCCTGCTTTAATCGAGATTCCGTTAAAATATCACCAACCGTCATAGATGCGCCAGCCGGTAAAATACCCAATGGGGATTTTCGATTGCCCGGTCCCCAGGGAATTGTCGGACGTACATTCGGACGAACACCAATAGGATATTCTACTCGGGAAAGCCAAGCCGAATATTGAATATGAAGATCAATTGCGTTATTAAAACAGTCTAATGCCTCCTGAAATTTTCCCGACATATAATAGGATTCACCCATCATGGCATAATAACAGATAGAATCTATCCATCGTACCGATCCCAATTTTACCGATAGGTTCAATTCCGTTTGAAAAAATTCAAGTGCCCCTTCAGGATTTGCCTGATGAAGATAGTCATAACCATGAAAATATCGGTCGGATGGAACCGGTCCATTTTGGGCAAAAAGAGTTCCCTCCCACGCCAAAAAAAGAATCAAAAAAGTTATGATGGAAGAATAAAATGTTCTGCCCATTTGTATATTCACCTTGTACTGTATTGGTTTTATCGATAATTGGTACTTTTACTCCCAATTTTCAGCAAGGAACTTTGTTGATCCCCACTGACCATAAATTCCCCTCTTTTGGATTATATACAAAATGAATCGTTTATGTTAGACTCTATTTTCATTTTTAGAATATTTTTATCGGAAAAGAAGAAATCCATTCCCTTTTTTCGGACCCTCCTGTAATTTCGGACACTCCTGTAATATTATACTCCATTAATATTATACTCCATTGTACTCCGGATCCCGGACTAATAAAAGAATGGTAATATCCAAACCGACTACCTGCTATAAAAAACCTGCTATAAAAAATCATCTTCAAAACGTACTCCAGCCTCAAGCTATTGACGATAAAAAACAGTCTCCCGCAATAAAAACAGTCTCCCGCAATAAAAACAGTCTCCCGCAATAAAAACAGCCCCCGCGATAAAAGACAGTCGCCGCAATAAAAGACGGAAATAGTCCTGCATTGTTACACGTCCTTCCAACTCCGCTACAAGTGTATCCACTACAAGTGTAATTGTCCTCTATCGTTTAACGATTGTATAAATTTATTCAAGTTTATCCATTAATTCTATTATTTCGGCTTTTCTGATTCTGGTATGGTCTTCGGTTGACGGACCTGCCATTTATCAGAATATTCATGGAGATTTTCAGAGTTTAATAAAATGGTATTACAATCCAATGTATTTACTGGAACTACATTATAAACATGGCCCGGAATACATCCGAAATGATATTTTACATCGGAATGTATTCCTTTTCCATGTATCGAATCATTAACAACTATCATCGTATCTTCTAATCCCAAATCCGCATAGGGATCCATCCAACAGAAGGAATTCGGTGTTTCCATTAATAATATTTTATCATTATCTTCCTTTTGGGGCGTATAGGGTTTCGCTCCGGGAAAAAATCCGTTTTTATCGACGATAACTACATAATTACAGTGTCCATTCTTTAGTTCGGAAGAAGGGCAGTAATAAAAGGGCAGACTCTGGGAATGAAATTGACGATTATATTCACTATCCCATGGTTCTGAAAGACGAATCTTTTGATAAAGAAACTCTGATTCCACAAAGGGCAAAAGGAGAACCCGCCAACTGTGAAGTCGATTCCCTTCTTTATCGGTCGTCCAGGCAGGAGGAAGTGTCCCGTATACAATTTGATAATTCTTTAACGCAAGTACAATATTCTTCATATTATTAATACACCCGGCTCTTCGGGAACATTCACCATCAACAGCTTCCATTGGAAAAAGAAAATAAAAAATCGCCAATACAAGCAGGAGATACATAATTACCAATCTCCAAGGTCTGCCTATCCGGAAAATAGAATCTGCCAATACTTGTTCTTTTTTCATTTGTATCCTTTTGGATTTATTATTCTATAATTACTAATATTTATTTTGTTTATCTATTGTATCTATTGAGTAATTTATAAAAATCAACATCTGTTATCGATCCTGGTAACCGTTCACGGATATAAAGTAAAACCACGGATATAAAGTAAAACCACAGATAACATTGATTTTCACGGATAATTTTTTGCAAACATACTTTTTTATGATAAAATTATTTATTATAATAGATAAAAATATTTCGTTTGTTATTGTAAAATATTGTATTTTACAGCAGACTATCTCTGTTTATCCGTGGTATCCGTGGTTCCAAAATAGATCGTGAATGGTTATCGATCCTGAATCGGAACAGGTTTTTCCCAATCATTTTTCATTTTACGCGGGAGTTGGAAAACATCACCTTGTTGATTGGAGAAAAACAGGTTTGCTTGAGATTTTTTACGTCCGTTTCCGTTAGCCCAATAGGAATAGAAGTCGGGATTCGCATTGATTGGACGCCGCGGATAACAGTGATTAACGGAACTTGATTGGGTCATCTGACGTTCCTTCATCCAGGTATGTCCCTGATCCCGACTGATCCAGAGAGACATTTCACCCCCGGTATTATATCGTTGAGGTCCATCGTCCAATGCACCTATCATCCTCCATAATCCGTCCGGCTCCACATATATCGACCCAAAATCATAATTATTGTCTACTTCACATAACGGTTGAATATCCCATTTCGTTCCAGACCAATGTGCCGTCCAGGCGACTCGAGGACCGTTTTCCGGACCTGATTCAAAACCTTTACTTGTTATATAAAAAATAACCGGATTTCCTTCATTATCGTATGTCATGTCCATTATATAAACGTTCTGACGCTTTGCTTCATAATTATATACTAAAGAAGGACTTGAAATTTCCTTTATCGGTATACTAATCGGATCTCCCTGAATACTTTGCCAGGTTTTTCCGCCATCTTTACTTTCTATATAATAAAGATTCGTTCGCCAATTCAGTCCAATTCGTCCCTCTTTTTCATCATTGGGATGGTAATTAAACGAAGTTCCAATCTTTTGATCTTTATAAATGGCGGCATTCTGATAGTGCCCGTATTTTATGGCCGCAATCGGTTGCCAGGCAGACCAGTGAACGCCATCCGAACTCTTCATGAAACAGAGAACCCGGGACGCTATTGACGTCGGATCGTTCAGAAGTGAACGGTCATAGGTCGTAAAAAGCGAAATCATTCCATTACATGGTACCGTAAAGACCTGAAGATACGAAAAGTTCGTCATGGGAACCTCCCGGCCCGCCACGATTTTCGTCGGCTCTACCAATACAAATTCATCACAATTATAGGGCCGTACACTTTTATGAATCCAGGACGGACGCCCTGTTCCATGGGACGTTGAAAAAATCCATAGATATCCCTGATTGTCCACCGTCATAACCGGATTATCATGTGCATCTTCCGTTTTTTTATCGAGAATGATCGTCGGACGTGAAACCATCTTCGTTTTGTGGTCGAAACAGGCAACTTCATGATATAACGTACTCTCTGTTTCTTCATCGGTCCCGCCAAAACAGAAAAATGTTTTATCGACTTCCGGACAATAGACGGCAAAGGGATAATGATTGGCTGGATACGTTCCCAATCCACCGCTGTATTTATAGATATATTCGTTTTTTAGTTTTTGATTATAATACCAAATACTTCGAAAACCGGTATCTTTTTTATTCAAAAGAGTATTGACTCCGGGAAAATATTTTTCTCCATTAGGTCCATTTGGCCCTATTACGGATGAAACCAGTTTCTCCCCTCGAACGGAATCACCGTTCCAGGCAGCGATCAGACGATCTGATATCCCGGCAACAGACCCTGTATAAATCTTGTTCACCTCGCCGGAGGTCAACGCTTTATTCCAAATACCTATATCCCGAAGGACTCCATGCAGAATTCGATTGGAATCGTTTTTCAACGTTCCAAGAAAAAGACTCCCTTTAAAGTATTTTAAAGACGTTTTCAATGGTTTCTGGCCCGCCAGTACGCCATCTTTATAAATAGAAACGGTTTTTCCATCGAACGTTCCACAATAATGGGTCCAACGATTGGGCTCCGGAGGGGGCGCCAGGACATAATCATAGACGTTTCCTTGCTCTTCCTTCTGGATTAACATACGCACTTGACCGTTATAAAGATAAAACGTAAAATCACTGTTGGCCGCGCCAATATTGAGAAAAATCTGCGATGTTGTATTCGAATGAACTAAAACCCATGACGAAACGGAAAATGATTGCGGTTCAATCTTTTTATTCGGCCAATCAACTTTATAACATACTTTGCCATCAAACAATATGCCTTCCTCCTCTCCTTTTTCCGGACTACCCACTTGACCGAAAACAACAAGAGAAGCCATAAAAAAATATATCGTCATAATCAATTGTTTCATAGATCACCTCTATTCCATCTGGTATTCTTTAATGCAGGACGATTCTAAAAACCTGAATCTCGCGTTCAGTCGAAATTACAATGTATTATAAATTACGGAAAATACGGACATAACGTTCACGTTTCAAAATGGTTTTCGAATCTTCCCTGTATCTTCATTCCACTTTTAATGAAGTTCTTCATCATTAGCATTTATTACATCAAACATTTATTACATTATCAGACATTTTACAAAATGAAAAGTTAATTTACAATACCACAAATGGTCCCAATAAAATATTTTTAAATTTTCAAATTAAAAAACGCGAAATATCATAAATTTGACCGTCTTCACGAATTTAAAGTTCATTTCCGGAATCTGAATAAAAAATGTAACAGAACAAGGGAATCAAAGAACTCAACCTATTGTTATAATGACAGTTTTAATTTGTTATCTTCTTTAAATATGTTACATTTTTAAATATATTATCTTTACAAATAGATTACCTTTACAAAACATATAACCTTCTAAAAGCGATTTTCTAAAAGGCCAAATTATCTAAACGAAGGACCATAAATATAAAATATTCATGTAACACGACAACAATGCCGATTATAACGACAATAATGTTGATCATAATGACAATAACGGCTTTATAAAATATTCCTCGAAAACATAAAGAATGATTTGTTTTTCAAGGAATAAAAAATAATGATTAGACCGTGACTAGAATAAAAAAGGAAACGTCTGAAATTTGATAATTATGAAATTTGATAATATTGGCAAAATAGTTTTATGGAAGAAATAACAAACAGTGCAAAAATAATAAACAGTGTAGAAACAGCAAACAGTGTAGAAATAACTAACAGTGTAAAAACATTAAACAGTGTAGAAATAACTAACATTGTAGAGTTTTTTGAGGATAAAATTGTTTCTGGAAACGTTCTTGTCGCTTCCGAAGCAATGAAACTGATAAACGTTGAACTTGATCAATTATGCGAGGCTGCGAATCGGATTCGGCAACTCTATCGTGGTAACGTCGTTGATTTATGCTGTATCTTGAACGCGAAAAGCGGTCGATGTTCCGAAAATTGTCGTTATTGTGCCCAGTCAGTATCATGTCATACAAAGATCGATGAATACCCACTAAAGAGTGTTGACAACATTGTCGAATCGGGACGACGTGCTGCGCGTGAAGGTATTGGTCGTTTCTCGGTTGTAACCTCCGGACGAAAATTGACGCAAAAGGAGATTGATTCACTAGCTTTGGCGTTTGAAATACTTGCAACCGAAGGGAATATTTCACTCTGTGCGTCGCTCGGTTTGCAGACGGTAAACGAATTACAAACTCTCAAGAATGCGGGTCTGACTCGATTTCATCATAATCTTGAGACGTCGCGACGTTTTTTTCCATCGATCTGTACAACGCACACCTATGACGATAAACTCTTGACAATCCATAACGCTATGGAAGTCGGACTGGAAATCTGTTCTGGAGGAATCATGGGTATGGGTGAAACATGGAACGACCGAATTGATATGGCAATTGAACTACGGGAGTTAGGTGTCCGTTCGATTCCCATCAATATATTAACACCGATACCGGGTACGGTCCTGGCCGATCAATCCGTTCTTTCGGTCAACGAAATACGTCGCATAATTGCGATTTGGCGTTTTCTTCTTCCTGATGCAGCAATTCGACTAGCTGGCGGACGCAGACTGTTTCCCGATAAAGGAGCCGCGTTTTTCGTTGCCGGAGCCGATGCAGCTATTACCGGCGATATGCTGACAACATCGGGCGTATCGGTCCACGAAGACAGAATCCTGCTAGAACAGTTGGGACGAAATGTCGCCACATTTCAAAAATAATTGGATCATAAATATACTCAAGGTCGTTATAAAAGTCTATTTTTCAAAACAGGCGAGACGCCTG
>CAYUAP010000137.1:0-12875 GCA_964442735.1 uncultured Planctomycetaceae bacterium
GAGACCGTATTTTACAGGAGATAACTTTATGTTAATGCGTATGGACGTCTCGTCCACACCGCCGGGAAAACAGGCGTCTCGCCTGTTTTTTCCATATTCCATGATATAAAGTGAAATCACGTATAACATTGATTTTCGCGGATAGTTTTTTTTGCAAACATACTTTTTTGATAAATATTTTTATTATAGCAGATAATAATGTTTATTTTGTTTTTGTAAATATTGTATTTTACGGCAGACTATCTCTGTTTAACCGTGATATCGGTGTTTATAAAATCGTTTGTGAATGGCTAATAAAAAAGTTGCAAAAAAAAGACGTTGTAAAAACAACGTCTTTTATAAAAAGCAATTGAAATCAATCTTCAACTTTTGGCATAACAGGAGCCTTTTTACGTTTATCTGCTTCATTAACGAATTCGAGAATGGCTCGGGGACCTGCATCACCCAAACGCGGTTTTGCCAATTTAACAATACGAGTATAACCACCGGGACGCTCTTCGAATCGGGGTGCAATTCGTTCTGTCAAAATAACCGCAGCTTCTTGTGAACCAAGATTACTGACAATACGTCTCCTATAGGCAAGTGCTTTAGAGGCAACTACAACCCATTCTTTCCATCCATCGCCTTCGCGCCAGGACTTCCAGGCTGTACTTCCTTTTTCTGCCTTTGATTCTAATTTTTTTGCTTCCTGAATGGCTTTATATTCTTTAACTGCCATTGTTATGCACTTTTCAATAAAAGGTTTTACCTCTTTAGCTTTTATTAAAGTGGTAATAATACGTCCTTTTACTTTTGGCGCCTGTGCTTCCGTATCATATTCTTTAGGATCTTTTTCCGTAAAGATCAACGCAATAGCCAGATTCTTTAAAAGGGCTCTTTGATGATTGGGATTACGTCCTAATGTTCTTCCAAATTTTCTGTGTCGCATCGTAATTCAGTATCTATTCTCAATAGGGATTTTGGTTTACTACGGGCGCTCCCTGTGGGGAAGGTATTCTCATACCCAGACGCAAACCAATTCCGTTCAATTTTTCTTTTACTTCGTTGAGGGTAGTCTCACCGAAATTCCTAACTTCCAATAATGAATCTTCATTACGAATTACCAGTTCACGAACTGTATTAATACTTTCGGCTACAAGGCAATTCATGGCACGAACTGAAAGGTTCAGGTCTGCTAGACTCATTGACAATTTCGCTTCCAAAGCTGGATCCAATCCACTTGTTCCGACCGACTTGGTACGACTGAAAACGTTTCCATCAACACTGTCGTATTGTATGAAAGGATTCAAATGTTTGCGAAGAATCTTGGCCGCTTCTACAAGGGCCAATTCCGGATCGATTGTACCATCCGTTTTTATGTGTAAAATGAGACGATCATAATTCGTCTTTTGAACAACACGGGTCTCTTCAACTTCATATTTAACATGAAGAATAGGACTAAAAGACGCGTCTAACGGTATCCATCCTACCTCTTCATTTCTGTCCCGATTGAACGCTTGTTCCGTTGCCGGAACGTAACCTCTTCCATTTTCGACAACCATTTCCATACAGAAATTCACATCGTCCGATAATGTAGCAATAACATGGTCTGTATTTATCACTTCAACCGCACTATCCGGAATGATATCGCCTGCGGTTACCTGACCACGTTTATTCTTTTCTATTCGGATTACGTGCTGCTTCTCGTCATGAAGTCGAACTATGATCGATTTCACATTCAAAGCTATTTCCGTTACATCCTCCATAACGCCATCCATGGAAGTATATTCCAAACTGACTCCACGAATCTTCATTCGCGTTACAGCACTTCCTTCAAGGCTGGACAAGAGAACTCTCCGAAGGCTGTTTCCTACGGTAATACCAAATCCGCGTTCAAACGGTTCAACATAAAATTTCGCATAGGTTGGCGTGCAAGTTGCTTTATCGCAAATAACTTTGCTCGGTAATTCCAATCCTCTCCATCTTATTCTCATGTTCCCGGGTACTCCCTAATAATTACTCTTATATTATTACTTTATATAATACAAGATCATCTCTTGTCTCAAACTCAATAACAACCGATGAAAACGTTCGACTAACCATTTAACCATTATCTGGAGCAAAGCTCTATAATCAGTTGTGCATTTACCTGAATGGAAATGTCTTCCTCTTCCGGCACTCGAAGTACTGTTCCCGTCGGTATCTTTGCTCCTGATATGTCTCGTAATTCATAGGCTAAAAATTCCGGCTTCTCTCCTTTTAGACTCTCAAGTGCCATATTTATCAAAGCAAGACTTTCCTTTTTGTTTTTTACGGAAACAACATCTCCAGGTCGTACCAGATAACTGGCTATATCAACCCGACGCCCATTGACTTCAATATGACCATGCGACACAAACTGCCGCGCCTGATTTCTCGAAACCGCAAACCCGAGACGACATACAATATTATCAAGTCGCCGTTCCAAAATACTCATCAATACTTTTCCAGAGTTCCCTTTGGAATTTTCCGCCATTTGATAGTATTTACGAAACTGTTTTTCAAGAACCCCATAATAGGTTTTGACTTTTTGTTTTTCGCGAAGATGTATGCCATAATCGGTAATTTTGCCTTTTTTCGCGCCATGCATACCTGGGGCTATCTTCCGTCTGTCCAGAGCACAACAATTGCCATTTTCACAACGTACCCCTTTCAAGAACAATTTTACACCTTCACGTCGGCATCTTTTGCAAACCGCACCTAATGTTCGACCCATAGTCTTACTATTACTCCAGTAATTTATAAATTATTACAAAATTAAATAATCATCTGTGATACAGGTGGGCTGTCAAACCGACTTCTCTCCACCACACACACGGCTCAAACACGACGTTTCTTCGGAGGACGGCAACCATTATGCGGCAAAGGCGTAACATCTTCAATCGTTTTGATTGTTAAACCAGCCTGCTGCAACGCCGTTATCGCCATTTCCCGACCGCCGCCAGGACCCTTGACCTTTACGTCAATTTCCTTCATTCCGTATTTTTTCGCTTTATCGGCCGCATTTTGCGCCGCCATTTGACCACCATAAGGGGTACTCTTTCGACTTCCCTTGAAGCCGCTTGTACCTGCCGTCGCCCAACAAAGCGTGTCGCCCCGACTATCGGTTATCGTCACGTTCGTATTATTAAAGGTCGCTTTTATATGCGCTACACCTGTCGCTACATTACGCTTGACCTTACGTTTCTTTGCAACTGTCTTTGCCACTTCTCTTTTCTCTCCGTTTTACAAAAACCTGCTATCTATTAATGCAGATCTTTTACACCCTTCTTGCCAGCTACCGTCTTCTTCGGACCTTTTCGTGTCCGCGCATTCGTCTGCGTTCGCTGCCCTCGAACCGGAAGACCTTTCCGGTGTCGGACTCCACGATAACATCCTATCTCCTTCAGACGTGTGATGTTCTGGTTCACTTGCCGGCGAAGTTGACCTTCTACCGTATAATCGTTGTCTAAAAGAGCGGCCAGACGGGCAATCTCATCTTCTTTCAAATTCTTCGCCCGAACTGCCGGATCTATTCCAGCCTTTCGGCATAATTCACTCGCTATTTGCGGACCTACTCCATAAAGATAGGTTAGCGATATCGCTGTCGGTCGATTGCTCGGAATATCAACACCTAATAAACGAGGCATCTTTTTCTCCCACTATGATACTCTATTTCCCTACGTCCGCCCCCTTTTTATTCTCCGTATTTAAGATATTCTTTATCTTTATAATACGCAAATCAACGGAGACAAAACATTTACTTCGAATCAACCCTGACGTTGTTTATGACGCGGATTGACGCAAATCACATATACTTTGCCCTTACGTTTGACGATTTTGCAACTTTCACAAATTCGTTTTACACTCGCTCGAACTTTCATGATTTTATTCTCCAACTCCCCCATTCATGCCTTGGGGACTCTTCCTTTTATTTCTGGATAATCACTTGTATTACCCATTTTATACGACGAATCTTCTCCTTTTCGCCTTCCTTCTCCTTTATCGAAGGAATGACTCCACTCAATGCTCCGCCATAATATACTAAAATATGTTATATTATAAGTACTCTTAACTTCTTGCCAAGGAGCTAACTTGAAATTTTGTGATAAAATTATTTCCTGTTGCGCTACTTTAGAAGAATACTTGATATCCTTGATGTACGGATATTGTTAATAACCGTCATACTTCCGTCGCTTGAGTCGCTTTATTCGACTCCACAGCCTCGTCATATTTCTTAAAAAACTCCGCCGCCAACAACTCTTCCGCGTCATTAAGAGGAGGTCCTGTCAATATCATCGGGCCCGTCGATAAAATACCTATGGTGTGCTCTACATGCGCACTACGACTACCATCACTGGTTATCATGGCCCATTGATCTTTTCCCGCCTTGACACGTTTGCCTCCCACATTCACCATCGGTTCTATCGCAATCACCACTCCCGGCTTCAGGGAAAAATCGCCAAAATGAACAAATTCCGGATATACATAGTTCGGAACCTGCGGCTCCTCGTGCATCTCGTGCCCTATTCCATGCCCTACAAACGTCTCGACAACAGAAAAACCTTCCCGACGAACAAAACGCTCCATCTCCCGGGCAACTTCACTCCATCGCTTCTTCGTTTTTACCAACTTAATCGCTAAATAAAGTACGTCCGTCGTTACCTTCACCAGTTTTCTGGATGTATCGTCCACCTTGCCTACCATATAGGTGTCTGCCGCGTCTCCACACCAGCCATCTATCTTCGCTCCAGTGTCGACACTGACAATATCACCATCTTGTATGACTCGATCTCCCGGTATCGCATGAACAATCTGTTCGTTGATAGATATACACGTTGAAGCCGGATACGGGATTCGACCCGGTACCCCCTTAAACAGAGGTATCGCGTTATTGGCAACAAATAATCGCTCTACTTCACGATCCAATTCACCTGTCGTCATTCCTGCATGAATAATCTTCGAAACCAGTTTATGACCAGCCCAGGTCAAAAGACCTGCTTTACGCATTTGGAGAATATCTCTCTCTGTTTTTAGGGAAAACACTTTTTTGCCTGCAATTATTTATAGGTATCAAGAATCTTCTCGACACGGCCAAATATTTCATCTATGGTTCCAATACCATCGACCGTTTTGAGTATTCCTTGCTTGGTATAATATCCGACCAAGGGTTCTGTCTGTTTACGATAGGCAACCAAACGTTCCTTGATCACTTCCGGTTTATCATCCGCGCGCCCACGGGAAGATAACCGTCGATAAAGTTCGTCTTCTTCCACGCGAAGTTCGAGAACAACATCCAATGGGGTTTCAAATTCTTTGAGTTTCTTGTCCAATTCTTCCGCCTGAACCAATGTCCGCGGAAAACCGTCCAACAGAAAACCCTGCTTGGCATCGTCCTGCGCCAAACGGTCCGTAACGATTCCGATTATAACTTCGTCCGGTACCAGTTGCCCGGCCGACATATATTCTTCCGCCTTCAAACCAATTGGCGTCTTCGCATCACGAGCCGCACGCAACATATCGCCCGTCGATAAATGAAGAAGACCGTACTTCTTGACAATTCGCTCCGCCTGTGTTCCTTTGCCCGCTCCCGGGGGACCAACAAATACCATTTTCATGTTACAAATCTCTTCTGCTACAAATCTGTTTTGCTATAAATCTATTCAGCTACAATTGTTATCTACTTTTAGCGTGTACGAATTCATTCCCCGCGCTTTGAGGATCGAAACAATTATTTTTCCATGATCCCTTTGTAATTACGCATAATCAAATGACTATCGATTTTATCTACAAGGTCAATCACGACACTAACGGCAATTAACAAACTGGTACCACCAAAAAAACCGGCTATATTATAACTGATTCCCCAAGCCGACATTATCACTGTCGGAACAATCGCAATCACCGCAAGGAAGGAAGCCCCCACATACGTAATACGAATCATTACCTTTTCGAGATAATCCGCTGTTCTCGTTCCAGGACGATATCCCTGAACAAATGTACCACTGTTCTTCAAATTCTCTGCCATATCTTTTGGATTGAACGTTACCGCCGTCCAGAAATAACAGAAGAAGTAAATCAAAGCGACTTCCATAATGACATATAAATACGATTGGTTCGAGGCAAAAACGCCAATGCCCCAATGAACGAACTGAATCCATAAATTATCATCCGGAGAAACGGTCGGATACATACTTCCCAAATAGGTGAAAAAGAATCGCGGAAACAACATTAAACTACTGGCAAAAATAATCGGCATTACACCCGCTTGATTGACTCGAAGGGGCAGAAATTGTTTATTTCCACCATAAACCTGACGTCCGCGAATATGCTTCGCACTCTGTGTCGGTATTCGCCGTTGTCCCTTCATCACAAAAACAACACCTAATACCACCCCAAAGAACGATACAGCCAGCAACAACATTGTTTCTACGCCAAACTGACCTCCCATGACGAATCCGCCATTCTGGTTCGCGTTCTTAATCAGTTCTCCAAGCGCGTTCGGCGCATTCGCCAAAATACCGGCCATAATCAATAAACTGATACCATTTCCAATTCCATATTCATCAATCTGTTCGCCAAGCCACATTAAAAATGTCGTTCCGGTCGTCATTATCAAGATCGCCAGAAAATACCATGGAGTACTCAATGTCCCATACGCGTTAATACACGATGGTATAAACATGTGTTGCGAACCTGAGGATGCCATTTCATTCGCCGCTTGCGCGTTTAACATGGCCAAATACGCATAACTTTGAATTATACAAATCAACACCGTTACATAACGCGTGTATTCATTAATCTTTTTACGCCCGCTCTCGCCTTCCTTTTGAAGGTTCTTTAAGGGTTCCCAAACCGTTGCCAGCAACTGGAAAATAATCGAGGCGGAAATATAGGGCATAATACCAAGACCGAAAATCGTCATTCGATCCAATTGCGTACCGCTAAATACGGCTACTCGATCCAACAGATCGCTAAATCCGGTCTGACTTGAAAACATATCCTGCATTCCCTGATCGTTCACCATGGGAAGCATAATATTCCATCCGAGTCGATAGACTGCTAAAAGACCTATTGTCAACAAAATCTTTTTTCTCAATTCGGGAATCGAGAACATTATACGAAACTTTTCCAGCATCAGTTTTATCCTTCAGTTAAAAGCATTTGATGTTTTCACAAATAAAACAAGTCCCTTTGATACACCGAATAAATACAATTGCCCGTTTTTGATAAAACGTCATCCTGTAAATATCCGACACCAAAAGGACCCAACGAATAACAAGGGGTCTCCCCTGTTTTCATTTAATTATTTGTCCTTTTTGGTTTTCTGTTTCATCTTGTTTTTGACAACAGGTTTCTTGCCCGGAAGTATATCTATCTGACCACCCGCGTCTTCGATACTCTTTTTCGCCCCAGCGGAAACGAAATGAATCTTGAAATCCTTTTTGCCCTCTATTTTATCGTTTCCGATAACCTTCACAAAAGAATCACTCTTGCGTATCAAACCGGCCTTAAAAAGAACATCCGGAGTTACAAGAACGACATCGCCACACTTTTTATTGATCATAAAAATCGTGACACTTTCGATATTGCGCTCGAACTCTTTATTATTAAAACCGCGTTTCGGAATACGACGCGCCAAAGGCATTTGACCACCTTCAAAAAAGGGGGACATAGACGCTCCAGATCGGGAACCTTGTCCATTGGATCCTCGTGACGCTGTTTTACCACGTCCCGATCCTGTTCCACGTCCAACACGACGTGTTTTTTTATTGGACACTACTTCTTCGTTTACTGTATGGATATTCATGAGAGCTCTACTCCTCGAAGACTGGCAACCTCTTCCCGCGTTCGCGTTTTCTGTAAAGCGTCAATCGTCGCTTTTACCAGATTGATCGGGTTGTTGCTTCCATATGATTTTGTAAGGATATCGTGAATACCGCAAGCTTCACAAACGGCACGCACGGCAGCCCCGGCAATAACTCCTGTACCAGGCTGGGCCGGAACTAAAACGACTCGCGCCGCTCCATATTGCCCGATGACTTCATGCGGTATCGTCGCCACTTTTTCCAATCCTTCGCCATCTTCCATCGTTGTATAATTCTTCTTGGAAAATATGGATTTGGATGTTTTAAGTCTGCGGATACCATCCTCGCGTGCTTTCATGACGGCTTGCGTCACTTCTTTCGCTTTCCCGCTGCCCCAGGCCACACTGCCGTTTTTATCTCCCACGACTACCATCGCGGCAAAACTAAAACGACGACCTCCCTTCACTACAGCGGCACAACGGCGTATTTTTACGACTTTGTCGATAGGACCTTGGTTATTTTCACTTGACATGGCTGTATTGCTTTATCTCTAACGTTGAACCAAATCTTGCTCCCCTGGGAGATTACTTTTTCCTCTATTTTCGTATTCCGGTTCGCACTACTCTTGTATTGTAGCGCGCTCTCCAATATGACTCGTATTTTTTACGATGGTCAATATAATTAATACTATTTTAGGGAATCTGTCTCGCCAAGAATGATTGATCTGGTGTTTATTTTTCTTCACCCTTTGGACCAATATCCAAACCTGCATCACGAGCGGCGTCAGCAAATGTCTTGACCCGTCCATGATATTTAAATCCATTCCGGTCAAATGCGACCTGCTTTACACCTGCCGCAACGGCCTTTTCCGCAAGGGCCTTTCCTAATACGGCTGCCCCTTCACAGTTACCGCCATGAACTCCCTGTTCACGCATATCTTTATCCATCGAACCTACGGAAACTATTGTCCTTCTCTGTTCGTCGTCTATAATCTGTGCGTAAAAATGTCTTGCTGACCGGAATACCGTCAGGCGCGGACGCGTCGAATTCTTCTTAACCGCGTTGGACACCCGATAACTGCGCATGGTTCGCTGTTTGTTCAATCGAATTATCTTTTTCACGTTTGCACCAATTTATGTCTTGTCTATTGTAAAATGTCTCAACGAATTTATTATACTCTTCTTCGTATAACTTAATATATCCGAAAAAACAATTTTATTATTTTTTACCCGCTGCCTTGGATTCCTTGCGTCGAATAACTTCTCCTTCATACTTGATTCCTTTACCAAGATAGGGATCCGCTTTCTTAATCGCGCGAATTTCCGCCGCAAACTGACCTACCAACTGTTTATCACAGCCACTAATATGGACATGCAATTGGTCAGGGCACACTACTGTTAATCCAACTGGTATTTCTTTATGTACTTCATTTGCAAATCCAACTCGAATCTGCAATACGTTACCAGCTAGTGCCGCTAAATATCCTGTTCCGAATATCTCCAGCTTCTTCATGTAGCTTTCCTTGACTCCTATGATCATATTTTTGATCAAGGATCGAAACAGTCCGTGCATTGCTTTGGCCGTTCTGGCATTGCTGTCGCCCTTGCGCTGCACTAAAACAGACTTTCCATCTTCACTTAATTCCGCAGTTACTTCAGGACGTAATTCCAGATTTAACTCGCCTTTCGGACCCTTAACTTTAACTTTCTGTCCGGTTATTACTACTTCAACTCCGGATGGAATTTCCACAGGCTTTTTTCCAAGTCTGGACATTGTATTCTCTTTCTTTGTTCGGCTTAATACCAGGACCTTGCTTATTTCCACTCGGCATTCTTTCAACCAAAAGTGCTTTCAGGAACCTGGCTTTCAGCATATCTCGTTCGTCTTTACGCACTACCAAATTTCGCAAAGAACTTCACCACCAACGTTTTTTACTTTAGCTTCACGATCACTCAGGATGCCCATATTCGTACTGAGAATTTTAATTCCCAATCCGTTCAGTACCGGCTTTAAGTCCGCAGGACCGCAAAAACATCGCCTTCCCGGTTTACTGATCCGGCGTATTCGCTGGATCGCACACTCTCCAGGATTGTATCCCAACTGTATACGGATTTTTTTATATGGTTTATCTTCAACGACCAAGTAGTTGCGAATATACCCTTCTCTCTTCATCACCTCGATGATACCAAGTTTCAAATTGGAAAATGGTATATCAATGATCATTCGGTCGACTTTCAGAGCATTTCGGATACGAGTCAGCATATCAGCCACAGGATCTGTCATCATTTTTTCGTACTCCTTATTTTTACCAGCTCGATTTTTTGACACCGGGGATTAGACCCTGGTCGGCCAACTTACGAAAGCATATTCGGCATATACCGAATTTTCGATACACAGCCCTCGGACGCCCACATATCTTGCAACGACTTTCGTTCCTCGTTCCAATACGCGCTTCAATCCCCTTCTTTTTGTATTTGGGCTGAAGCTCACATCGTTTCTCGACTTCCGCTTTAAGCTCGTTGGCTTTGTTCGCTTTATTAATTTTTGCTTTACTTGCCATATTTAAACATACCTTACTTTTTTCGGTAAATGAATTGACTTTTCGATTGGTTCCGACTGGTCTCTAATCAGTCTTTCCCACGCAATGTCTTTGTTCAACTCTTTTTGAACGGCATTCCAAACTCTTTCAACAATTCACGTGCCTCATCGTCATTTTCAACATTCGTAACGAATGTGATATTCATACCCTGACTTTTTGTATACTTGTCAGGATTCAATTCCGGAAACACGAGTTGTTCGGAAAGACCTAAATTGTAGTTACCATGGCTGTCGAAACTATTCGGACTTAAACCACGGAAGTCACGGACACGTGGAAGAACGATCGAAATCAAACGATCTATAAATTCGTACATTCGTTTGCCGCGAAGTGTTACTTTACAGCCAATATTCATTCCTTCACGAAGCCGGAAACTGGCGATAGATCGCCTAGCTTTCGTTATAACCGGCTTTTGACCTGTTATCTGTGTCAGGACGTCAAGAGCTTCTTCAAGATATTTTTTGTCTTGAATCGCACTTCCGACGCCCATGTTTACCACAATCTTCTCCAGCTTGGGAACCGAATGGATATTCTTCTTGCCCAACTTGGTTTTTAAGTCGGCAATAATTGTATCATTGTATTTTTCTAATAATCTGGGCAACATGGGATTATAACCTGTTCTCTGATTTCTCTTTATTCAAATATCACGCCGCACTCTTTACAGAGGCGCATCTTCTTGCCTGCCTCATTTAACTTGACACCAAGTCGTGAAGGTTTTTGGCATTTCGGGCATACGACCATTACATTCGCCGATGGAATCGGCATATTTTTCGATATTCGACCACCTTGCATATTCATCTTGGAACGTTTCACATGGCGATTAACTTCATTAACACCCTTAACCGTTACCATTCTGCGTTCGCGATCGACTTTCTCTACTTCACCAATCCGACCTTTATATTTTCCAGTCAGAACTTTTACGCTGTCTTTTACTTTTATACGCATCAGACCACCTCATTCGCCAGACTGACGATCTTCGTGAAACCAAGGTCTCGAAGTTCTCGCCCCACCGCCCCAAAAATACGTGTACCACGTGGATTTTTGTCTTTATCTATCAAAACAACCGCATTGGACGCAAATCGAATATAACTTCCATCTTCCCGTCGTGTCGGCTGCTTCGTTCGAACGATTACGCAACGAACTACGTCACCCTTTTTAATATTGCTCCCGGGGATAACGGACTTCACGGAGCATACAATTATATCGCCCAAGCCTGCGCAACGTCTGTGCGTTCCACCCAATACTTTTATACACATTAATTCACGTGCTCCGGTATTGTCGGCCGAGTCCAAACGAGTTTGCATTTGAATCATTTTATGTTACTCGCTTCTTTGTCTCTTTATTTCTCTTGTGTTTGTTAATGCCGTACTGTCTTGCAAGCGGTACGGCTTTGATCAACGATTCGAATTTCCATACGAAAAGGACTCCGCCTCTCCGCCGTTTTTACTCGACCGTTTCGTCTATTACGACTGCTTTTCGGACGATTCCGATCAGCTTCCATCGCTTCATCTTCGAAAGCGGACGACACTCTTCTATTTCAACCAAATCTCCAACGGATGATTCATTATTTTCATCGTGTACATAGCAAACAGTTCGTGATCGGACATATTTACCGTACTTCGGATGCTTGGTCAATCGGGGAATCTCGACGCGTCGCGTCTTCTGCATCTTGTCGGTCTTAACCATACCGACGACTTTCATCTTGGGCATTCTAACCTCACCTGTTCAACGATGTCTCACCAGCATATTTTCTTCCGCGTTCGGGCATTATTCGATCCCAACCACGTTCATACTCTCTACGACTGTATCTCGTGTCACTTCCCATTGAATCGTTTTGATTCGGGCTATCAATTTACGTGCTTTGGCCACTTCACTCGGAGAATCAAGACGCTCCATTTTCGCTTGAACTCGAAGATCAAATAGCTTTCTGGTTGTTTCCTTTAGCAATTGAGCCCGCTGATCAATACTCATTTCGCGTAATTCTTTCGCACTCGTAATTTTCATCTTTTCACCTCGAAAATGACCAATCTCTTATATTGATTTTCTCTTTACCAATCGACATTTCACCGGTAACTTGTGCGCCAGACGATTCATACACATCTTCGCCGTTTCTTCCGGTACTCCACTAATTTCATACATAACAGTTCCTGGTTTCACCACTCCGGCCCAGTATTCCGGCTCTCCTTTACCTTTTCCCATACGAGTTTCCAACGGTATGGAGGTAATGGATTTATGAGGAAAAATCCGAACATATAAACGTCCCTCAGTCCGTAGGTATTGCTGCGCCGCAATACGACCGGCCTCGATAACTGCGGCACTAATCCAGCCCCCTTCGAGTGTCTGAAGTCCATAGTCACCGAATACTACAGTTTGACCACGGGTCGCGTTACCTTTTATACGTCCTCTTTGGATTTTTCTGTGTTTGACTCTTTTGGGCATTCTGGCCATCTTTATCGTCCTCGCTATATTCGCCT
>CAYUAP010000138.1:0-12865 GCA_964442735.1 uncultured Planctomycetaceae bacterium
GAATACCGTTCAGAAATCATCAACCTGCTGCATTGAGTATGCGTCAGCCCTGCCCGGATACCCGGCAGATACGAATCACGTGGAAACAGGAAAGCAGTTACGAACCGGACTTCATCGTCGAAACAACGGACGCCATGCTCATGGTCGAAATCAAACGGGCAAGCGAACTCGACGACGAAGAAGTCCTTGCTAAAGCAAAAGCCGCAAAGCTCTGGTGCCGTCTCGCCACCGAATACACCGAAAAACATGAAGGCAAGCCTTGGAAATACGTCCTCATCCCACACGATGCCATTGCGCCAAATATGTCGCTGGAGGGACTGGTGAAGAGGCTTGAGGCGAAGTAAGCGACAAAGTTAATAAAACTTTTCTATTTGAAACTTGTCAAAATAGCCTTCTCTATAATATAATTGAAATCTCCAATTGAAGTTTAAGTTGTTAATATGCGTATTATAGGTATGCTGTAATAGGTCTCTTTAAGAACTTTTTCCACTATTTTGAAGAAAATCGCAAGATTTCGAATTTTCTTCCGTACAAAACGCCTTCTCATTACTTTTAATAGAGGGACGTAAGTTTTTCGGAAAACCGTGAAAATGGGTTATATGGCGTCCGAAAGAAACAAGGAAAGAGTTCATGAACAACTTGGTAGAGAATCAGAAAGAGAGCGTAAGGCCAAAAGAGCAATTCGGAAAAGCCAGTATCTGGCTTAACCGTGGTATCACTTGTTTGCTTTTCTTTGCCGCAGGAATGAAAGCTTGGCAGTTGGCAACGGTTCCCGTTTTGGGTGAAGGTATTCTTCACGCGAGATGGTTCAATATTCTCGTCGTTGAGTTTGAGCTTGCGTTTGGACTTTGGCTTCTCTTCGGATTTTTACCAAAACTAACCCGTTGGGCGACAATCGCTTTGTTTACAACCTTCGCGGGAGTTTCCTTATATAAAGTGGTCTCCGGCGAGGCAAGTTGTGGCTGTTTTGGCACGGCCACGGTTAATCCATGGTGGACAATGGGCTTGGATATGGCGATTGCCGGAATGGCGTTTTTCCTGGGACGCGGTCATCATGTTGACCACTCACGGGTTGACCTTGCAGAGTTGGACAAGAGACGACTTGCCTGGGCAGTTATAGTCTGGCTGTTCATAATCATTCCGACATCATTAGTCATGTTTTCGGTCCGAACGAATGATCTATCCGAACTGGGCACCGTTTTTACGGGCGCGGACGGTAAGGAAACGATTTTGCTGGAACCGGAAAAATGGAAGAAGGACGAGTTTCCGCTGCTTCCTTATATTGAACCACCAGAGGTTCGAGAGAAACTCAAAACTGGAAATTGGACGGTCGTATTATATCACCACGACTGCCCAAAATGTCAAAAGGTGATTGAAGAATTGGCTGCGAAAGGAGAGCCAAATGTAGTCTGCGTTGAGGTTCCGCCGTATGGTGGCAGATACTTAACTAAATACCGAGTGAATTTTATTTTCTCGCGATTTAATGAAAATTGCAACACTTTTTTCATCATAACTCCAAAGCAAATATATGTTTCAGAATGTATTGTTGTGAATGCGAGATAGTGTAAGCTTAACGTTGTAGATAGTTTGAGGAATAAACGATGAAGGTTAAAAAGTTTACATTCGTACTAATATTAGATGTATTTTGTCTGTTTGTAGCAGTGTTCTATTCAATTGATGGGATTTCCCCCACGGAAGATTACATGCAAACTATTGTAGGTGGTTCCGAACTTGCCACTTGCAAACTGGTAGGTGGAGGATGTGAGCATATACAAGCAACAGCGAATATGGATGCTTGTGAGGGAAAAGTACCTGGAACAATATGTAGCGATTGGTACTGCATATATGAATCTATCGGGGACGGTAGTCCTTTGGATGATAAGGAATGTTCTAGCCCACAAGTTAATTATCAATTTTGTTTCAACACTGGAACAACTGCGTGTACAAAGACTCAGTTAATATGTGGTTTAGGTGGAGAATGTGCAAGGCAACCGGTGACATACAACGGCACTACCTTTAGTCCCCAATGTGTAGATGACACAAACCTTTGTGGCGAGAGAAAAACATGTACGACTACATGGGGGTGGTATTCTCTTTAGTAAAGAATCTATACTGAGCATATTGCTCTCGTTTGAATAGATGAATATATTTGATTTGCATTCTTGGATCATACAAGAGAATAATCAATATGATAGGAGTTACGGATAAGATTCAGAAGTCATTTCATAGCTGTTTTTGCCGAATTTGGATGGGGTAAAATAGGTGCTTAAAAATTCATAAAATGGTTATGACTTGCTTCTAACATATTAGAGTGAGACAATGTTTTGATGTGATTGTAAAATTACATTTATGGACGGTTCTAATAAGCTTGTTTCAGTATGATTACGCAATTCATTGGCTTCATAAAACAGAACCTTGGCTGATGAGAATACTCGCAATACCTTAGGAGGGGAGGAAATCCCCTCGTTAGACAAAGAGTATACTGCGACGTAAACGCAAAATACTTGATAGCAACGTTTAATATCATTTATTTGAAATTGTATACTGTAGAACACTATATTGTAATGGCTATATTCAAAGGAATATATTATGGCAGTAAAGATGCTTTTTCAATCAATTCTAATCCTTCTTGTGTTTTTCATACAAATAGTGAGTAATTCTCTTTGGATTTATGCACAGGAAGGAGATTCGCAATCAGTAGTTGATGACATTATAAAAAAATTAGAAAAACACGAAAAAAATATTATAGGCACTCGATTCTCATACCATGTTACTACGTCTTTGATCGACACATTTGTTATTGGTACACCTTATGAAAATAAGTTAATTATTCGCGAAAGAGAAGAAGAATTTGCGACATTACCTTCAAATACTAAAGTCCATCCTCTACCATTGGTCTCATGGATTGTTCGAAGTAATGAAAAGGGCCGTGTTCCAGTTGCTTCTTTTTTTGTATATGACGGTAAGAATTATTACCGTTTTTTACGTGGAAAACCTCTTGACGTAAACTTGGTGCCTGTTAACTTTGGCCTAATAGATGCAGGATATAACAACAGTTATCTAGTGGAGAACACATTTGAAAGAATATTGTTCATGAAACTTAACGGAAGTTCCATGAATCTAGATTCTATTATGAGATCAAAATCATCAACTAAGTATCGTTACGTAAAAGACATTGATTATCTAGGATATGATGCAAAAGAATTCGTATACGAAAGTGTTCCCGGGCAAATTAAGCATATTACGACTGTAGTTACAAAGCCTGAATGCATGGTTGTGAATTTCAAGATATTTTCTATTCCTAATAACGAGGTGATAGCCGAATATCATATAGATGAAATTGGTTATTCTGATGGTCTTTATTATCCGTGTCGCGGTGGATATACCGAATTAGAATCAAAACGCGAGTACCTGTTCAACGTTTTTTTAGCAAAAAAGCTATCTAATGAATGTAGAGAGACATGGATACCTCAATGGCCAGGTGGGACTGACGTACGTGACATTGTAAGCAACGCGGTGTTTACAGTGGAGAGAACTCCTGAAGAAATTATAAACCTGATGGAAATTCGCCCTAAGACTCCTCAATCAATGTCAAATATGGCATTTTCAATAAAATTCTTCCTTTTCACGAATGGAATACTCTTAATAGCCTTAGCAATATATATTAAGATAAAAAGAAAGAAACGTGGTAACAGTGAAACTAAAGATTCAAAATGAACACGGATATTGTTTTTTTGCCCAACGAGTGGTTGATATGCTTTCCTTCGCATAATTAGTTCAAAGTCATATTTGATATCTATGTTAGTATCTCAATATGTATATAAGTGCTGATTGTTCATGTTTTATTGAAACACAATAGTTTTAAGTGAAATACATGTTTAAAAAATATCAAGAACAAAATAATATGTCATTCGTAATCACAATAAGTACAAGACAATTTATTAAGAAGAGATACATCAGTCATATTATAAGTGTAATAAAAATAATTTTAGAATTATGCCTTTATCTTGTTTTTACTCAACTAATACTTGCAAATGATTTCACAGAGAAAACAACGGAAGTAGTCCAGGGGAAAAAATGTGCTCAACAGGCTATTTTTCTTGCAACTCATGCTGAGGGGCATCCAATGGATTACAATATTATTGACCAGGGATTGCAATATAAAAACATAGTATCCTTAAAAGAAGTTTTAGACTTTCTTAAAAGTCATCAATATTATTGCATAGTTAAGAATTACAAACAGTCAACTAATATGTCATATATTGCAAACTATCTGAAATTTCATAAAAGTGGAGCGATCATTGCAATTAAGTTAGATAAAGATAAGATATATCATTTTGCTGATTTATGCGGCATACATGATAATAAGATTGAAATATTTGATACAAGGTCAGTTGAAATCTATGTGCGTAATAAGCAGCCTTCTGAGTGGCCTGTAATTTTAATAACGAAAGACACTACAACTTTTCTATATTGGAAATACATTGTTCCAGTTGTTAATTTTATTATAAATGTTTTTTGTTCACCTTTTGTAACTATTATACTTATTACCAGCTTGTTTTACATTATATTTACAAGATACAAATGCTATAACATAAATAGAGTGTTTTGGCTTAAAAAGCCAAATCTGTCTGGTCCGCTGTTACACATAATGGTCTTAGGAGCATTTATTGTAATTTTTCTCATAATCGCTTTAAAAATAGTATTACAGAAGAACTCCGTAAGTGTTCTTCGTGTTGAACCGCCATCGGTTGATCTCGGGGAAATTCCAATAGGAACTAAAGTGGATATACAGCTAACAGTCAAAAACATGTCACGCAAATCGGTGCCTATCAATAAAGTTTTATCTTCATGTAGTTGTTTCAATGTGGATATTAATCGCGATGTTATTCATAAATCATCAAGTGCTATCGTTAATGCTAGTATAAAAGTATCATCTCTGGGAAGGAAAGCAAATCGTGTCGTTGTTGTTCCGGCCTCGAAAGATGTTTCCTCTGTAGAAGCGATTGTAACAGTAACAGGTATCAATTCTGGTAGACTTATTCCTGCTAAAAGTGATTTAGGTACGTTTTCTTCACTAAAGAAATCTTCCAGAACTCTTGTTCTGCAATTTGTTGACTATGAAGGCTTACCTCTTATGTTTCGTAAAGTTGAGAAAAAAAAGAGTAAATGGTCTGAAAAAATAGATGTTTCTCTAAAAAATCCAGACGTAGTTCTTAGCGAGAATGCATCGGTACAAGTAGAAATTACATCTTTGTGTATGGAATCAGGATCAGTCTTTGATTTAGATTTCATTTTGTATAAGGACATTACGAAGTATCACAGAGGCATAAAATAAAGAGACTAAATTCTCACCAGTTGTGTAAGTCTTCCCAGTTGATTGTAAATTACCGAAGAACAGCCGGTCAAACCCAAATCGGTAAGATTTCGCAGGTGTTCAAGTTGAAGTAATCCTTCTGTTGTTATTTGGTTACAATAACTTAAGTTCAGCTTCTCCAGGAAATTCATTTGCGAAAGATACTTCAATCCTGTGTCGGTAATGTTTCTGTTCTCAAACAAGTACAGTGTTCGTAAGGCTGTAAATGTTGTCAATGTTAGAATACCCTGATCCGTAATATCCTTTTGAGCCCCATTCCAAGCCATTCCAATGCGGTCAACGACCTTAGCAATTCCAGTTTCGTATCGTTTATGTTGGTATAAGTCAATTCCAATTCGCGAAGATGGATGAGGGTTGCCAACGCTTTCATGCCTGTTTCTGAGAGATGAGAACATCCCCAAAGATAAATCGCTCGCAAATATGGCAGTTGTTTCAATAGCCCAAACCACTCGCCAGTGATTGGCAAGTGCTTCATCGTAATTTTCCGCAAGTTCGCCATTTTGGCCAAATGAACAAAGCCTTCGTCCGTTACCTTAGTAGAGGATAAGTCCAAGTCTTCCAAATGAGAAATTTCCGCCAAATAGGATAGTCCCTGGTCCGTAATTTCTGTCGAAATCAAGCGAAGTTCAATGAGATACTTTTGACCTGCCAAGTATTGAAGGTCGGAATCGGTAATTGTCGTCCAGGATAAATTTAAAGAAAATGGAGCGTTAAATGCGGCAATAGGTTTCCATTCTTTACTGGTGACTGATTGGATGTGATCGGGTCTCCCGGAAAGATCAATCTTGACGCAATCGCTTATTTTAAAGCTCATGGTGTTTCCCGTTCCTAAGAAATAAGATCAAAAAGGCAAAACAGGATGCAAACCGGTTATAATGAAGAATTCGAAGCGAACGTAAAAAAGAGAGCATCGACAATACCGCTCATAACACCTACTCCAATAGGCAAACAACACAACACTATACGATGATCCCATTCGGGAGCGTCGCTAACAATGTTGTTGCTGTTTTCGGGATCAAGAGATCCCATGTAAATTTGGAGTTTTGTTATGAGCAACAATGCAGCTAAACGCTACTATTCTAATTATAAACCGTTATTTTTACGCCATATAGTCCCTTTAATCGTTTGGGGTTCTGTAAGGAAAAAACGGGCTAACGCCATCGTCTTGATCATTCTACCTCATTCAGGAACCGTTTGCAAGTCCCTTGTCATGAATTTGAATGTAAAACCGTCTTTTCACCTCTCACACGAGAGGATTTTGTTTATCGTTGCGATTTTAATAATCTATGATTTAAAAACCATTCGTAAAGGTTGGGGTTGGAGTAAACGTCCGCGACAATTCCATGATTCGCTCCGGGGATCGTTGTGAATTCGACATTCATGTTTCCTGCGGCTTTTACCGCTTCGACCATTTTTACCGAGCGTTCGTAAGGAACGGCCTCGTCGCAGTCACCGTGAAAACACCAGATCGACGTGTCTTTCAGTTTCACGGCGTCTTCCGTTCGACCTCCTCCGGCCACCGGAGCAATTGAGGCGAACAGATCGGGCGAAACGGCGGCGGCTCGCCAGGTTCCGAATCCTCCCATACTGAAGCCGGTCAGGTTGACTCGGGATGCGTCAACGGGGTATTCGGAGGTCTCATCGGTCAGTTCCAGAACGAAATCGCGAAGCCGATCCGGATTCCAGCCTTGTTCAAAACAGTACGGACTGGCGACAACGAACGGAAAATCTTCTTCCAATTTTGTGTCTTTGACAAAATGATACAAGTCGCTGTGCATCAAATCTCGAATGTTTTTACCAAGTTCGCCCGACTCGTGAAGGTAAACGATCAATGGCGGCGGATTGTGTTTTAAATATCCCTTCGGCAAATGAAACAGGTAATCGTATCCCGACCTGTCCGAATGAAGGAGAAGCGTTCGGTCGATCAGCCGCGTTTTGACTCTCGTCGTAATCCAGCAGATCAGCGGAACTGCACTCACGGCCAGTACGACAACAGAGATTATATCCCGTCTTTTCATGAAACACCGCCCGACCGTAAACGTTTCGCAAATCTTCGTTGAACGACCAATAGTACGACAATGATGAGTATCGGAAATATCGCCTGCCAAAGAATTTGAATTCCCGTTCGTTTACAGGTCCAAACCACACCCGGCGGCGGATAGCAGATTCCCTTCTTCTGTTCGGCAAGCCAGGCAATAATTCTGTCGTCTTTGAGCGCTTTTGTCCATGAGTTGTGTCCGTCGCTTCGAACGGTCAAATGGACGCTTGCCCCTTGAGTTTTGAGAATATCACGTGCTTCGTAAAGTGGGTCAATCGGCGAGGATTTATCGTTGTCGTTATTGAACAGCCATAAATTCAAGTGTTTTAAGACTCCGAGTCGTTCCGGCGAAACAGGCAGACTGATCGTCGTTGCGGCCAAAGCACAGAATAGATTAGGATATTGAGTTGCCAAGTCCCAGGACGCGTTCGCGCCGGAACAGACGCCCAACGTCGATATTCGATTCTTGTCAATGGGAAACACGTCGACAACGGCGTCGAGAATCTCTTTCGTATAGACAAGTGGAGCGTCTCCTTTTTCGTCGTTTGAGTCGAGAGAAAAGTTCCAGTCCTTATTGTCAGCCGGACAATGGGGCGAGAGAATAAAGCAATCTATTTGACTCATTCCGGCGATACTGTTCATGGCCGACTGCAAATGGGCAAGCTGTCGCTGATTGTCGTCGTTGCTTTCCCCTTTGCCATGAAGATGGAGAATGAGCGGGTACATTTTGCCGGGAACAATTTTGGGCGGCATTCGCAGACGAAAGGTAATCGCCACGTGCCGGTAACGTCCGCCAGTATAATCATAAGCCATAGCCGCGAAGCAGGCGACCGTCTGATCGTTGGCAAGATATCCGCCATCGCTGACAAGTTTCGATTCGGATCCCGCTGTTTTGCCAATATCTTCGCTCTTTTGCGAAACGCCTTCCGCGTCCTCCAAAAGGTAGAGCTTTTCACTTATCTTTTTCGCATGAGGATAACGTTGAGAGATTTCGCGGAACGGGACCGGTACTGGCTTTTGCGTCTGTGCTTCTTCGGCAAAACCTGGAACGGACAGTAAAAACAGGAATGTTAGGAACATGCCGATTTTGCCCCCGTTTGTTTTCTTTTTACGAAGAAGACGAACGGTTAGCATGAGTAAAAGAATAATCAGGATCGGGACAAAAAGCAGTTTCCATGAAAGGACTCCCGATGCCATGTAATACTCCAACGGCTTTCGGTAAAAAGAAATAATGGTCGCCTGGAGGATTCTGAACATAAAATAACCGACACCGCCTGCGAGATAGAAGACAGGGAGTTGTCCGAGTAAACCAAGACGGCAGATCCTTAATGATACTGTTCCGATTCCATTGATGATTGCATGGACAAATTGTCCGAAAGAAAGTCCTTTTCTTCGACCGAATATAAGCCAGCAGATCGCCAGTAAAAACACTATTGACAGCAGGGTTATTGGTAACTTGGCAAACGGCCAGGAGAAAATCGTAATGTTAAGCGTAAGTATACGAGCGTAATCCAAATAATTGAAATAGGCAAGGAACAGCGACTTATAGCATTGGGCAAACGGATAGAACAGCGTCTCAAGTGAACGCCCGCTCTGTCGCCAGGCTTCGACAAGAATAATGAATACCATAAAACGCCAGGCCAAGGAGAGAAAGTATTCTTTAGACTTCGGTTGAACGGTTACTTCCCGAGTTGAGTTCACTACTGTCGTATTACTCGAAAAGTGCCAAAGAAGAAGTGTTTGGAACGCTGTAATACCGACCATAATCCACAAAAGAGACGGTATCCAGTTTGGCCAGTATCTTGCGTCCAGAAAGAACATAATCATCGCGAATTGACGCGGGAACACAACGAATCCAATGCCAATCAAGACAGTAGCCAGAACAATTCCTGTCGAAATATAAGCAATATGTTTTATGCTTGTCATTTCACTCACTCTTTGGAAAAATGTAGTAGATGTAAATGGAATACCCTATTTTGTCTATCGGCTTTTGAGCACGGAAATATTCGTATTCGCCCGACTTGCTGTAAAGGTCGTTCGCTCCTATTGCGTACCAGCCGGGAGGGAATACATCGAAGGTCTGACCTTTAATACTTGAGACGTTGGCCAATTCGAAACGCTTGATTTCGCTGTCTGAAAGGTAGGTCGTTTTGATCTGCTTATCAGAATTACACAAACACCAGTCACGGAAGAAATAAATGTTCTGTCCCCAATCAACGTTACTTCCCTGAAGATACTTCGTTCGGATGTCAGTTCCGACCGTTTCGTTGAAATACGACATGGAATGCGGAAATTGCCAGAGACTACTGGCAACGCCCCAAAGAATGAGTGCGGTCGTTAGTCCGGCGAGCATGTATTTCTTGTCCAAAAATGTCAGCCCAACTTTACTGACAAAGAGGTACATAAACGGCATGGCTGGCAGGATATATCGCGGGTGAAGGGAGAACCCGTCTTGACTGCTGATCACTAAAAACAGAACAGCAAACGTCAACAAAGGAATCATTTCATCGCGTTTGAGACGGTATTTCGTCAAAGACAGAATAATCGCCAGTCCAAACAAAAGCAGGAATCCCAGCGGTTCTTTGTACAGAAGAACAAAGCAATAATACGACTTCCAACCATGCGGTGAGAATTTTCCGTTCAGAAATGATGGAATCCCCGTTTCAAAGTCCCGACGTTGAATATCAAGTCCCTGCACAAAATCGGCGGGGAATGGAACAGGAACGTAGCCGAGAACAGTATCGGCAAACCGATTTCCTGTTTGAACACCTTCGCTCGTTTCGTCAACGTGAAAGCCGGTCAAGGTCCCGCTGGTAAACTCGTAATCTTTTAAATGTTTGAAAGAACCCTGAAAACAATATCCGAGATTGACCAGGTAGATCGCGAAAACAAAGATTATGACCAAGCGAAAGAACTGCGACTTGCCAGGAACCATTTGTGGTTGTTTTCGATCTGACAATATCCAAACCAGCCATAAGAGCAGATAAAGCGGAAACGCAACCAGCCAGGTCATTTTCGTCAAGAGCATAATGCCAAGGCATAAACCTGCAAGAAACGTCTGCTTCCAACTTGGCGTTTTCAACCAATACCAGAACGAATACAGCCCGATCACGCCGAGCGAAGCAGAAGCCATATCGGGACATATCGTCGCTCCCCAACCGAGAAACAGCGGTGAAAACGTCCAGAGAATGAGAAAAACAATCCCTGCTGACTGACCGTATAGTTCACAAACAAATCGCCAGCCGAACCAACCACCGAGGAGTATCAGCGGAATCAACATGGATCGGGCAAGAAAGAAGTCCCAGCGAATCGTCTGCCAGTCATGTTCACGAATGAACTTGCCGCCGAGTCCCCATTCACTCCGATTAAGCGGTTGAACCGCGTATTCGGAAAGATCTTCATTCCGATGATTCAATTTGATCGGCAGACCAGCCGCGAATCTGGTCAAAGGAGGATTCACACAAAAAACATCAAACCGCCCCGATTCCCAAAAATAGACAGCGGCGCCCAAGTGTCCTTCTTCCGTATGATTGGGAGAAGTCTGCCAGTTCAGGCCAATGAGAAGCGTTACTTGAGATATCAACAAAAGAACAATGAATACTCTCCGATACATTATAGACTCCACGCGGAATGCGAAGCAAGAGGAGTATCAGTCTGATTAAACATATTTGAATTGACTTCGCCGTCATCGAAATGGAGTGTTTCTTTCAAGAATGCTACCATGTCAGGACCTATCGATTCCGCAATTTTAAATAGCGCGGTTTCTACCGTTATTGATGGAATTCGTGAATAAAGGGTATAATACTCTGTACAAATAATGATAAGACTTTCGACTTCGCATTGAGTCAATTTTAAGCGAGGAACACCGTAAGTATTGAGAAGAGTGAATTGGTTCCAATCATCTCTTACAATACAAAAACCAATAGAGCGAAAGACATCCATATACCGTGCCACCGTTCGTTGCGAAATGCCAATCTCCAAGGCAAGATTGGAAATCGTTCGCTCACTGGTTTCGAGCAGTTTCAGGAGCCGAATCATGTGTGTGAGTTGATCAACCTTATTACCTTTCATGGGACTCCTTTCCAAAGGAATTAACTTGACGCACAATTGATTGTCAAATATCAAATGGTCGACGGGAGCGGTGTGTACTCACGTCGAAATTTCTCGTAAATTAATGTCTCTCGGTCAATTATTTCTCGTGTTCATTCTCATAAACGTGACCTATCGTCCGAGTTTCGCGTTTTTATTTCTCTGCTCCTTGGTTTTCAGGTATCTGATCAACACCTTGAAAACAGGCTGAACAGGTACACACATTCAGGAGCGGTACGCGCTCTCGTCGAAAATTCTCGTACATTGATGTCTCGGTCAATTATTTCTAGCGTTCATTTTCGTAAACACGACCTGTCGTCTGGTTTCGCGTTTTTACTTCCTCTAACTCTTGGTTTTCAGATCCTTGATCGAAGCCTGAAAAACCCTTGGATACATTCAGTTCTCTATTGCTCGTTCGCACCTGCCGAGGAATATCCGAACCAACGGAGTCATCTCTCATGTCTCCACAAGAGACTTGGGAGACCTCTTTAGAAAGAAATGACTCTGTTGCCCATGCCTTAAAAAATCCAATCGCCGCGTCTCGGTTGACGTGGCGTTAACTGTCCGTTTTTTCAAAGGCACGTCAAACCTAAGCGGTACAAACAATATAATTGCAAACTTAGGAACTTTGCTCTTTTCATTTAATAAATACCTGACATAATCTTTATTTTCATGTAAATTATCAAGGTTGTTCTTGATTGTTGCATTATCCCTATGGTCTGCTACTGGCACAATCTTAATAGAGAAAGTACAATCAGAAGAAGTACGTATCATAATATCACACGCACAGAATGGGATAATTAGCAGTAATAATGAAATAAAATAAACAATTATAGAAGTCTTTTCAAAGACATGAGTGAGTCTGGTAGTTGCGTAACAAACAAAACACCTGACTAAACAATAAACGAGAAATACGAAGAAGGGGATGAGAATTGCATTATACGGCCTTATCATCAAGAACAACACATGATAAACAAAAAGACATACTAGCGTAGGTACTTGTGGACGTACACCCAGAATGTAAGCAAAGGGCGCAAAGAAAAATATAGTCTTGCTTCGCTCAACAAAACTTCGATCTAACTTAGATTGTAATGTCTTTCGAAGTTTTTCAATATGCTCGTTACTCACACATTTTTTCATTCATTTCTCCATATATTGCACGTTTTGTTTCATTTTTATTACATGATATGATACCTGGTTATTCATTAAAATCAACAATAAGACTTGTATAAAACCACCTAAATATTACATTATTATATGTTCATATGTTTGATTTCAATTGGTACCATTCGAACACCACTCCGCATTCGTAACTATTAAGCGGTTTGCAGTATGAAACGTGAACAAGCAGGAGAAATATT
>CAYUAP010000139.1:0-12676 GCA_964442735.1 uncultured Planctomycetaceae bacterium
ATTCGCTTAACTGCCATACTTGCGTAATTTAACGTAGAATTGAGGCTACACCCTATATTTTTGCCAAAACCCGTGCCACTGTTGTCTTTCCAGTTCCCGGATTGCCCGTAAAAACATAATGATAACTGATTGACGTATTCTTCATTCCTGCATCTTCACGTTCTTTTGCTATCTGACAAAAATGGGCAATCTTTTGTACCTCCGCCTTAACATTTTTCATCCCGATCAATTGATCCAATTCCGCAAGTGCCTGTTCGAGTGTAATGTCCTCTTGATCCGATGGTACTATTGACGAGTCAACATCAGCAAGAGACAAGGTTATTAACTGTTCTTTAGACAGATTTTTCTCTGTAGCCAATCTTGTTGCCTGACATTCCACCGCAGACTCAAAAAGGTTACGTACAAATCTTCCATTACCGAATTGACGATCCTTGTGCTTGATTGCCTTGACCATAATTTTATCAATACCGGACTCCAGGTCGGGAGAAAGAATAAACTGATTTTGTTTGGCACGCAATCGGAAGATAGCGGCTAATTCATTTGCGGAGTAATCCGGGAAATGAATATAACGGTTAAATCGTGATCGCAATCCACTATTAGCGTCCAGAAGTGATTTCATTTCTTCCGGATAACCTGCCACAATCACCACCAGACGTTCGCGATCATCCTCCATACGTTTCAGCAGAGTGGCTATAGCTTCGGCACCGTAATCGGACTTGCTGTCCGAAGACAGGGCATAGGCTTCATCAATGAATAAAACACCGTCCAAGGCACTGTCAATTAACCTGTTTGTTTTTTGAGCAGTTTCTCCAACATATTCACCCACAAGACCAGACCGATCTGTCTCCACAAGATGACCCGATTTTAAAATCCCCAATTCCCGGTAAATATCGCCGAGAATTCGAGCAACAGTGGTCTTGCCCGTTCCCGGACTGCCCGTAAAGACACAGTGATAGGATATTTTTGCGACTTTTAACCCCTGCTTTTCTCGCTCTTTGGCAACAAGTGCGAAATCAACCAATTTATGTACTTCGGCTTTGACTTCATTGAGTCCAATCAGAGCGTCTAGTTCGGATAGCGCTTGTTCCAATGTTTTCCGATCTTTGAGAGGAGTTTTTTCCCCAACCTTGGATTCCTTTGTCTCTTTTGTTTCTCTAACCGTTGTGTTTTTTTCTTCCGTTACCGTTTGAGACGTTTTATTTTTATCCGTTTCGGTAGTATCCAAAGGAACCAGACACGTTAATACGGCGCAAAAAATCCAAAATACCCCCCAAACAAGCCATTTCCAATGGTCATACCCATGGACAAAGTGACCAATGATAAAGAGTGGCAGACTGAACAACATAGCATAAACGAGAATACTCGTTCGAAAATCAGAGGGTAAAATCAAGATTAAAATTATTGCCACAACGATAAACACCCCACATCCGATTCCGACATTTTTCATTTTATATAAACTCCCGTCACTGATATCTGTTACTTCGCCTGTTTTCTCTGTTTTCGACTTCTCTGTTTTCGACTTCTCTGTTTTCGACTTCTCTGTTTTCGACTACCGACAACTGGAACAGATTTTTCTATTATCCTGTTAATAATGTTTGATATATGTTATAATTAATATATTAAATATAATGTCTGTTTTATTGTCTCTTTAGTAACTATATCTGTAATAACTATATCTGTAATAATTATATCTGTAATAAATATCCCTGTAACAGATGATAATATACTGAAGGTCGTTATAAATCGGCATTTCCCGGGAACGCGAACATCTCGTCCGCATCCTTCAAAACAGGCATCACGCCTGTTTTAAAAAAGAGATTTATAGCGGCCTTGAGTATAGAACAAAACTCTTTATTTTCCGTGAATACTGTCACGTTAAGAGGTGTCCTCTTCCTTCATTTGGTCTCAACTTCTAACGATTCACAAATGGGAAAAATTTATCAGTATGAAACAGGTACGCCAATAACAGTGTCATGGATACCATTTTCCACATTTAACGCAATATTCTGATTTATTACCGAATCCACAATCGTTGCAGAGACGGGCAAATTTGTAATTACTGGGGCACCATTTTCCACACTTAACACAATATTCCTTTTTATTGGAAAAACCACAGTTGTTACAAAGTCGGGCCTTTTTATAATATTGAGGACACCATTTTCCGCACTTAACGCAAAACTCTGCCTTGTTACCGAAACCACAGTCATTACAAATGCGCGCTGGAATTATAGGATTCCCCGCGAAAACAGAACAGGTCGTCGCCATGACAATCAAAAATATCAAAAAACAAAATCGTTTCAAAATCATAACTACCTCCGTTTTTTACAAACAGTTTAAGGCTATGTTTCCATCTTTTCCAAAAAATCAGGTTTTAAAACATAAATTCAAGTAACCAGAGCCTCCTGCGAATATGGGTCATAGAAAACCAATTACTATTAACCAATAGAGGAGACTCAAATGAACCGAAAGAAACGAACGACATTTCCATTGGATGTATTTCCATTGGATGTATAACATTATTATAATCAATATACCGCGACTGTAAAAGAAGAGTCACCTAAATTCTGAAAATATTTAACAGGAATTCTATTCGTATTTGGTACAACCGTTATCGTACAACTCAAAAATAAACCATAAAAGGTTTTATAACCGTTCACGGATATAAAGTGAAATCACGGATATAAAGTGAAACCACGGATAACACTGATTTTCATGGATAGTTTTTTGGTAAACAAACTATTTTATGATAAATTATTTATTATAATAGATATCAATGTTTAGTATGCTATTGTAAATATTGTATTTTATGGCAGACTATCTGTGTTTATCCGTAATATCCGTGGTTCCAAAATCAATCGTGAATGGTTACAAATTATTTATGATAATAGATAAAAATGTTTCGTTTGTTATTGTAAAATTGTTATTGTAAAATATTGTATGTTACGGCAGACTATCGGTGTTTATCCGTGATATCCGTAATATCCGTGGTTCCAAAATCGTTCGTGAATGGTTACAAGGTTTTTTATCATGTGAAAGACGAAACATCAAACTCAAACCTCAAATTCCATACTCCCATGTCTATGGTTGACACGACAACAGAATATGTTATACTCCCCGTCAATATCATTTTCTTAACGGACGGAAAATGGGAATAATATTATGGGAATAATATTAAAAGGCGTCGCTCGAAGGGAGCAGACGCAAAACGTCCGATCCTTAACAAAGAGGTTTATATGGGCGTAAAAAAACGTTTGAGTGTTCTATGGAGAAAATCGGTGATTCGGTATCTTCGTTTTACACCTTTCAAACTGTTGACAGTCGGTTTTTTTACCTATGTATTACTAGGGCTTGTTGCCATTTCCATTCCATTTGCACAAAAGGGGGAGGTGGGTATTGTTGATAATCTGTTCAACGTTGTTTCAGCGATATCCACAACGGGCCTTACAGTTGGAGTTGTTTCAGAACGTTACACTATTTTTGGACAGATGATTCTCCTGCTTTTAATTCAGTTGGGTACAGTCGGCTATATGACGTTAACCTCCTGCCTGATTTTGGCACGAGGTGATAAACTTTCGCGAACGCGTATTAAGATTCTTGGTGTTGAATTTGCGCTTCCCGAAGGATTGGAAATCAAGAGTTTTGTCATTTCTGTATTGTTGTATACAATTCTGATTGAAGCATTTGGTACCATTGCACTTTGGGTACGTTTTCAACAATTAGGGGTTGAAAATCCTTTCTGGCAAGGATTATTTCATTCCATTTCCTCCTTTGGTACAGCAGGAATCAGTTTGTTTCCCAATGGATTGGAATCCTTTAGAACCGATGTGCCGATCAATGTGATTATAATGACACTTTGTATGCTCGGAGCTATCGGTTTTATCGTACCTGCCGATTTATGGTCTCGTATGATGGGGTACCGAAAAGAGATAACGTTTACCAGTAAAGTTATCCTCTTTTTTTCGTTGATTATAGTTCTGTCCGGATCTCTGGTATATTGGTTAGTCGAACATCAATTCGGTCAATATAATCTTTTAACTGCTTTCTTTCAAATAATACAAGCTTCGTCGACCGCAGGTTTTAATACAGTTTCGATCCAATCGCTCAAGTCGGCAACACTTGTTCTTATGGTCTTTATTATGATGATAGGAGCCTCGCCGAGTGGAACCGGAGGCGGTGTTAAAAACACAACGGTTAGTGTTATGATAGCAATTGTCTTGAGTGTTTTAAGAGGACATCCCGAACGGATTACATTTTTACACCATACAATACCGGCCAGTCGTATATTCAGTGCCGTTGCTGTTACAATTGTTTATATTCATGTCGCCTTCTTTACGATTTTTTTGCTCTGTCTGACTGAATCATTGCCATTTTTGGATTTGTGTTTCGAATCCATTTCCGCACTAGGTACCGTCGGATTAAGTACGGGGATTACAAGTGAATTGTCAACCCTGGGAAAATTGATTCTCTCGGCCACCATGTTTATAGGTCGAATAGGACCAGTGACTCTTGGACTTGCTTTTTTTCATACGACATCGGCATCCCATCATGATAATATCCATACCGATCTTGTCGCATAAATACGAATTGATAAAAGAAAAACCTCCGACTAAAAATGGCGATGGTAAAAAATCATTGCGAGAAATTCCTTGAAGGAATTTTGAAGGAATTTCGAAGGTGTTCGCGCTTCAGGACCCCAAAAAAGTTAATGATAATGGGGTCTTGTCTTTTCAAGGAATTTTATTTTAATATTACATAATAACTTTAATAATACATAATAACTTTAATAATACATAATTATATCCGGTCAAGGATATTTTACCTTTTTTGTGCAATATCCTCTCTGGTACACTACCTTGTTAATGCTGGTTGGGGGATAATTCCCCATTGTTTATTATTTGATTGACATTAAATTGTCCCCTATGATAAATTTTTGTAAAAAGAGGCTTCTATCAAAGGGAGAATTTATGTCAGATAATAATCAGTTATGAATTAAGTTAATCCGGAAAGGAATAAAAAATGTTGACAGAATATGCAGCCCCAAGTAATTTAATGTATGATTTTCGACGGCAATTAGATCGAATATTTTCCGATCGGTCGGACGAATTTCTTCCGGCCTGGCCGTTTAGTTCGTTGAGTGGAACACTTCCGGCGTCAAATATATGCGAAGGAAAAGACGCTTGGTATGTCGAAATGGCCGCCCCGGGAATCAAAGATGATCAGGTTTCACTTTCCGTGGCCGGTAATGATCTGACCATTCAAATACAGCGTCCTCAAATAGAAGAAACGGAACAGAAAGGACGCTATTGGCGGCAGGAACGTTACAGTCAGTCGTCCAGTATGAGTATTTCTCTTCCGAATGGAGTTAATACCAAGGATATCTCCGCCGAACTTGATAATGGTATTCTGGTGATTCGTCTTCCGAAAACGGAAGTCAGTCAACCGAAAAAGATTAATGTTAAAGCGAAGAAATTAACCCATTCCGATCAGGCATGTACATCCGGATCTTGTAACAAATAATTTAAAGAAAATATAGGGAGAAATAACTATGCGTTCATGTTTTTGTGGAAATAAAGTTCGAGGAAAAAATCTAATGAAATCCCAAACGATTCAGAATGATGATAATAATGAAACCACCATGGAAGAAGAAATAACAGCACCATTGGTCGATATTATCGAGAAGGACAATGAATTCATTATTCTAGCCGATATTCCCGGTACGGAAGCCGATACAATTGACGTTAAATTCAACGATGGAGAACTGTCCATTAGTGCGGATACCATTGATCAACATCCGGAGGAAGACGAATTGGAGTACAGTTGTTTTCAATTCGATCCGGGTACCTATTATCGTAACTTCCGTATTGGCGATACCATTAATTCAGACGCCATAACAGCGGATTATTCCGACGGCGTTTTAACAGTACATCTTCCCAAGCGAGAAGAAATCAAACCGCGTAAAATCAATGTTACTAAAAAGCAACAGGCAATCAGTCAGACAAAATAACCGAAATGGAACCAATGTAAATTTTCAATACACAAGACACAGTGTCCATATCTGTAAAATATTATATTACGCTTGTGTTGTAGTTGGGGGTACAGATCATTGATGTTCCCCGATACGTTTCACGTTTATATCAATACGATTATTTCATTACTTGTGCGGCGAGGTCATCGAGCCAGACTTCGCCATATCCTGAAAAGGAAAACCGAAGTTTCATTTGTCCATCGTAGGAAGCAAATCGATAAAAAGCAAAGGGACGCCAATCGGTAGCATCTTTAAATCGTAATCCGAGAGCCTGACCTCCATGATCTTCATAAATAAAAAGACCATCTTCGGTGTTTTCCAGTTTATCCGGAATTTTCAACCATCCCTGAATACAGATCATTTCACCTGTTTTAACAGGAAAACAAATTTCAATAACGGTAGGAGAAGACTCCATAAAGGCGGGCGCTCTATTTCCTTTACGCTGATTTATCCAACGAAGTCCATATTCACCCTGATGTGCCGACCCCATATCGTTCATTACGGACGAATCAACACCATCAACGGGACTCTGATAACAGGTCCAGAACCCTTTTTCGGTCCAGACATTACGATCTTCCATATTACCGCCTATAATACGGTTTTCCGCCTGTAGGACGACCTCTTGATTTAAAATACGGCGATAATTTTCCAAATAGGCGGGCAGCATACAAAAGGAGACGGAAACAGGAAGGACCGGACGACACTGCTCGTTTCCTGTGGCAGTCTGCCAATATTGACGTTCAGAAAGGCGAATCTCTCTTGTAGCACGTTCCGCTTGCAACCAGGCCCCGGAATAGTCACCGTCTTTATAGAGATTTTCCGCTTCCAGTAATACCTTTTGTGTTTGATAAAATAGTGTATCCTGTTCCGGTAACGATAACAATGGTCGTTTTCCCACCATGGGCATACCATTTGCCTCGGCCAGTTGGCGAATGGCCGTAATCGTTTTCTGATAGGTATCCACACGCATTTTGGCAATACGAATAGCCTGTTCCGACATAAGCGGTCCAAATAAAGGTGCTTTATCACTGACTTCCTGATTGTACCAGTCAGACTGTGTCATAAAGATCATGGAATTCATACTAGCCTCGTCCAACGAGACATGAACACCTCCCGCCTGACGTTTCGTCGTTATATGCTGAAGATTACCGGGAGCCAGAAGTTCCGCGTTATACCCATCCCGAACCGGTGAAACAAAGGTTATATTATTGAGTGCGTTTTGCCCCATTGTATACTGATCGTTTGTATTTGCTGAAACAGGCAAAAGTAAAGCGGTCTGTTTCGAACGGAGAAAAACGGCAGAAAAGGAATCATTATTCGAGTCGATAATATCTTCCGATCCTCCTCCCGCAAACCAGGGATGGGCGAGCAGGAGTTCCCGTGTCAATAATTCCAGTGCACATGCCCGATATTGCGTTTCGTGATCCATTGTATTCAACGGTGTATTGGACGAAAAAAGGAATCCATGACATCCTGCGGCCAGGGAAAGCCGAATCTGCTGGCGCATTTGTTCGTAGGAAATCAGAGAGGGCATTTCCTCTACAGCTCCGAAAAAACGACACTGCGCAAGAAGTTGAACGTCAGGCTGTGTCTGTATTTCATTCCATAATGGAAAATCGGGAATAGCCATATTCCGATATTGAAGCAGCCATTGGGCATAATCGCATAAATCAAGCGAAGTCAAAAAAGGCTGCCGTCGTATCAGGAGTACATCTGCATTATCTCTGATTGTAAAATCATGAATTCCATTATCGGCATGACAGATTATAGGTCTTTTCCTTCCGTCGAGGGTTCGTACAAGAGACGCGTTCATCTGAAAACCACCCAGGTCCGATTTTTGGTAGTTCGTTCCGAGGTTCCAAACCAGAACAGAATCATAAATGGGATCGACTGGTTTACGATTGAAATATGATGGGGCCTCTTTGTTATCGTTATTCGGAGGTATTGTAGACGATTGCATTGTTATCGTTTCCATACCAATGGGAGGAGGCGCTATTAACCAGAGATTATTCTGTCGTGCCTCCTTTAAAAGTTCAAGGGAAGGGGCTTTTTTTAACCAGATTGTATTAAAACCGCGTTCCTTGAGAAATGCAAGCGGTTCTCCCTGATATTCAATGGCAATAACACCATATTGATATTGATCGTCGAATGTCAGATATCGTTCTTTAAATTCGATTTTACCAACTTTTTCGTCAGGACCCCTTAATGTTGAATATTGAGCGGCTTCAACGGAATTCGACATGGTTCCGCTCCCGGATACAATTTGAGCTTTTTTTTCCGGTGAAGATACGGTTATGGGAGAGGTAAATGGTGTTTGAGTAATTATTCCGGAATTTGCGGTATTGCTTTCATCGAGATATTTGGTCTGACCTATTTTTTCCGAAGCGACCGTTGTCGCAATGGGAGAGGCTTCCCGTTGAAATGGAACAATTTCCGAATGGCCCGTACCGGGAACTGGACACCCTATTTTTGCATAGAACTTCTTCTGCTGTTCTTCATAGGAGGGGACCGTTGGTAAATCGCTTTTTTCCCAAAGTGGTTTGCTTTTTTTGAGTCGTTGAGATCCAATGGCAAATGGTTCCGGATCCGTTTGTTCGATAATATCGTCCTGCAAGTCAGGAAAAATGGAAGCATTTGTCACAAAAATACGAAACGCGAGCAGATTAATTGGTTCGAACGTAGCGAGATTTTCACCAAATTTTAAGGTATCATAGGAGGCAGGAAGGTGTCCCATTACCTGAAGATCGTCAATCCAGAGGGTGTATTTGCCATGTCGTCCTTCCAAATAGAGGATAATCTGTCGAATATAGGCCCCTTCCAGGGAGACTTTCAAATGATGTTCACTGCGAATGGCACGAATTGTACGCTGTAAAGACAATTGTATATTGTCGGGGAAAGTCAATTGTTCCCATTCCCCGGCCTTTTGCAAGGTAGAACCGGCAACAAGAAGGGTTAACGCCTTTCCGTTGTCTGGACGAACAGTTTTCGGCAAGACGACTAAAGCCCCCAAGGTAATACCGGGATGATCGCTTCGAATCCACAGAGAAGGACGCGTTTCGTTATTAAATATAGGATAATCAAGATAATGCCCTAAAATGATCGCGTCTTTTTCCGTAAAATTTAAAGTGATCTTTTCCGCCTGCCGTCCGGAATGTGCCTCGCCAAAAACACGGCAATGATCTAAAACCTGTACATTTTTTTCACGATATAAATATCGCCAACTAATGCCGGATGATTCGAATAATTCACACCATGCCGCCATTTTGGAGTTCCGATAGGCAGAAGAAGTATCGGGTGTATAGCCCCAAAATCCATTATCATTCCCGGAATAGTCCGAATTGGGACCTCCGGTCCGTTTTGATTCCATCGGACCGTTCCAATTGTTTGATGAAATATTTGAATCATCAGATGCGGCAGATACCGATTGATCCGCAATGGAAGTATCGGCGGCCACCGTTGTACAGGCTATGCCGGATAAAAAGGAGGAGAGGATCAGAATCGTCAAGATCATCCCCAATCCAAGATATTTGCGTATTCGGCCAATTATTTCCGAATTGAAATCGCCGTGTGGTCGAAGTCGAAATATTCGAGCTGTTTCGGCTAGAATTTCTATTTCAATGGTTAGACGATCGTCCGGTAAAACGGAATCGACACGATCGGCCCATTCGACAAAGGAAAGTCCATTGGAATCGAAATAATCGTCGGGTCCCAACTCCATGAATTCATCTTCATCAAGAAGTCGATAGGTATCAAAATGATAGATGGGACGATCTCCCTGATATTCATGAACCAGAACGAATGTCGGACTGGCCACCGTTTCCTTCGGAACACCGGACGCTTCGGCAACAGCACGTACCAAACGTGTTTTACCTGCTCCTAATGTTCCGACCATGGCAATAACACATCCATCCGGAAGTGTTTTTGCCAATGCTTCTCCCAGCCGCTCTGTTCCCTGTTCGTCTTGTGCTGTATAGACAAACTCCTCCAAACGAATTCCTCCTTTACCTTGTTGTTATTGATAATCACATAGATATATTAATATACTCAAGGATGTTATAAATCATTTTTTTCCAAACAGGCGAGAGACCTGTTTTGCGGAGACGCGGACGAGACGTCCGTGTTCCCGGGAAATACCGATTTTATAACAATCCCCAGTATGATTTTAATAATAGGCGCGAACACTTTCTTCTTTAACCAAACGTTCGAAATCGTCGGAACTAACCTGAACTTTTATTCGGTGATCGCCCGGAACGGAACAAATGGTCTTTAACTGATAAACGACTTCTTTTCTGGCTCCCAATTCATTCATGGGGTCAAAAACGAGAACGCCATTTTGCATTTTATATCGCGTAGGACCTTCCGAATCAATGATTTTCATCTGTTCGGGAACAAGAATCTGCAAACAGATATTCGTTGAGTTTTTGGTTCCTTTATTGGCAATACGAATTTCATAAACAGCCTCTTTACCGACCTCGACAGGGTCGGTCATGGTTTTTACGGTGTAGGAGAGAGCAGGAAGTCCATCGACTTGAACGTCCTGCGTTGCTTCCGCCGACAAACCATGTTTTCCTTTACCGGCAAGTATAATGCGTCCATTTCCGGCTTTTACCGGTTTCAGAACGAGTTCAATTTCACCAGGAGCCATATTTTGCGGTAGTTCCACCAGTTCCCAGCGAACGGAATGTGTATCTTTATCGTACTCTCCCAGATTATTTGTGCGAACAAACTCCATATTATCCGGTAATTTGGCGGAGAGGAGAACATCCTTGGCCGCTGCCGTTCCTGGATTCTCCACCTTTAACAGATAGGTTGAATCCCGATCAAGATAACGCTGTTTCGATCCGGAAATCTGTAAATTGAGTTCCGGAGCATTGATGGTCAGTTCCGTTTTAACTTCTTTATTGAAACCATTGTTTGCCGTTAATTTGAGGATATTGACAACCTTGCCCGGCGAAGCGCTCTTTAAGGTTAATTCCAATTTTTTGGCCTCTCCCGGATTAACCGTATCTATTTGATTATCCAGAATACTACCGCCCGGATGACTTAATCCCTGCGGAACATTTTCCACAAGCAGAACACCGTTGGCCGCTCCACTTCCTGTATTGGAAATGGTAATTTCAAAAGTGACATCATCACCGATAACCACCTGTTGCGGAGCTTTTACATCAACCTGTAAATTCGGACGCGTCGATTTTGTACGTCCCGAGACTTCCGTTTTAAAACTGACGGAGGCAATACTTCCTAAATCACCTTCTTCCTGTGGAATGAGGACATAGGTAAAGACCTTTTCTTCTTTTGGGGCCAACTCGAATCCCTTCCAGATTATTTCTCCATTTGTGTTTGCGGAAATGGGGGGAACTGCACTTTGAAAAACTGTTTTAGCAGGTATTTCTTCCTGTACGACAACATTTTTGGCCTTTTTAGCGCCTATATTTTTAACCGTTATTTTAAATGTTTCCTGGCGCCCTACCTGAACTTCCTCCGGTACAATTTTATTGAGAATCAATTGTGCCTGTTGTTCTCCTTCAAGTTCTTTTGCACCAGGCAGTCCGATACCGAGCATTTCAATGGATTGCTCTTTTTGATCGGTATGCGATTGTTCTTTCGTCCGATTTCCCCGGGCCAAAGATGCCGTAGGTGGAACAGACCGATTATTTTCAGTACCGGGAGGTAATGGAGCCTGACCTGTATTAAAAGCAGACAGATTCTGTGGAACCGTTTTATCGTCCCCACCTTTATTCACAGGAGGAAATCCAGGATTCGTCGGATTCGCAGAATTCCTTGGGGAAGTCGGAGGCAAAGCTGCCGATAGATCCGTGTTTTTACCCGGAGCAGGAAACGCTTGTGCAGATGGAGATGCAATCGTTTGCGGACTTGTTTGCGGACTTGTTTGAGTTATTTCGGCGAAGGGAGCCCTTCCTGTATTATTGGATAAAGAAGAAGGCGGAGTTTGCGTTGTATTTGGACGTTGTACGGGAATGGCATTTTGGGCCGGAAACGGTATCTGGTTTAGTGGTTTTTGTTCCGTTTTCGTATTGTCGTTTTGGGCAGTATTCGTCGCATTGATCGGCGAATGGGGAAACGATGGTTTAGATGCCGTATTCGCAATACCAGGTAATGGGGGCTGTACCGCCGTCTCTTTTGCCGTCAAGGGAACAATTTTCGAGGTTGGTACCGTTGGAAAGGAATTTTTTGTTTCCTGCGGAGCCGACAAGGAAATACTGCTCTTAACAGTAGGAAATGAAGTGGAGGGTACAGGAATATCACTTGAAACCGGGGAAATTGCCTGTTCATTGGAATCCGCTTTTAACGAGCCGGGAGATACCAGTCGATGGGATGTCCATATCAGACCTGCCGCGAGAAAAAGCATTCCCATACTGGCCATTATGTATTGATAGGTTGTTTTTTTCATTTTATTTATTTTGTCCCACTAAAATCGTGATCGTCTATAAAAATCCATTCATTATCAAAAATAACAATTTTTTTAGTTTGAGAAAAGAGCAATTTAATAAAAAAGTCGAAAACAATGGAACAAATATCGGAAGATGGCCCCCAAAACGAAAAGGGACAATGGATTTTAGTCCATTGTCCCTTTTTAAGGGTGTAGCCTCAATTCTACGTTAAATTACGCAAGTATGGCAGTTAAGCGAA
>CAYUAP010000140.1:0-12607 GCA_964442735.1 uncultured Planctomycetaceae bacterium
TCTGTGTTTATCCGTGATATCCGTGGTTCCAAAATCGTTCGTGAATGATTACAAAATAAAAAAGGTGTATAATGATTAAATTAAAACGACCATGTTTGAGGACCATCTTGTTCTGTTTATTTCTTTTTTTCATTCATTTGTCGATTCCGTTGGGTTTGGGATTATTAGCGGAATGGCAGGACGACTGGATAATGCCTTCCTTTTTAATCTTTTCCGTACTTGATTTCCCGTTGGGGTGGAGCTACGCTCTTCTGGAGCCGTGTCTTCCTCAATTTTCAGATGACACCTTAAAACTGCTGTGTATTTTGGGGGCATATCTTTATTTCCCGATTGTTGGAACCTTAAATTGGTATTTTCTGATTCGACTTTTAAAAAAAATATTGCGCTTTATTTTCACGCGATTGACTCTTGTCAATACGACAGAATTGGGAAAAAGAGAGTGGAATCGAAAAAACATTCTACTAACGGGAATTGCCGGTTTCTGTATGATCTGTCTCCTTTTTGGGGCCATTGGTTTTTGTCTGTTTACAGATATTCCCCTGGAATACGGACCGGAAACAACCATTATTACGGAACCACTTCGAGCGGATTCCTGTTTGGATTTTTTCCGCTGGGTTGAGTCCAAATATCCTGTCAACATGGTTTCTTCCAAAAATGGTGCCTATTGTATTGTTCGCGATATTGCCATTCAGAATATTCCTTCCACAAATTCTGTATGGTATGAAGAATCGACAATGGTCCGGGACGAAAAAATCAGGGCCGCTTTATGGAGGGAATTGAATCGGGAACGTTCTTCGGAATTGGACAACCCAGTATCAGGCAACCCAGTATCAGGTAACCCAGTATCAGGCAATCCAGTATCAGGCAATCCAGTATCAGACAACCCTGTATCAGACAACCCAGTATCAGGCAATTCAGTATCAGACAACCCAGTATCAGACAATCCAGTATTGGACAATCCAGTATTGGACAATCCAGTATCAGACAATCCAGTATCAGACAATCCAGTATTGGACAATCCAGTATTGGACAATCCAGTATCAGACAATCCAGTATTGGACAATCAATTATCCGGAAATAAAGACGAAACGAAAACGGTTCCTCAACCGAAATATATTTTATGTCCAATAGTCTCGTCTGCCATTAAATATAGGGAGGGGAAAAGTTCCGGGTGGGATAAAAAGAAGTATTATGATTTGTATGATTGGAGTACTTCTGTTTTCACACTGCCTCGAAATGAAGTACAAGGACCTTTCAACAAGAATTTAATTGACTTTTTTTGTCAGGAGCCGGAATTTGTTCGGAACTGGTTCGAAACCCATCGGGCTGTCCTGGACTTTTACGCACAGGAAATACGGAAGGAGACCTGTTTTTATCCACGAATCTGTTATCCCAATCCGGAACGAATCATTGTCAATGTATATAATGACTGGTTCGATAAATTTTCCTATCATTCAATATGGTATTCATTATATTATCGCGCCTGTTATCGTACTTTTACAAACGATCTTGAAGGGGCACTTTCCGACATAACGGCGCTGGCTTCCTATGGAAAAACTCTGTTACGCCAGTCGGAAGAAACTCAATTAGCGGCAATGTTTCAAGAAGGCAATAGGATACGCTTTTGTGTACGGCATATTTTATTGGAAATCAATCCGAAAATATCGCTTAAACCGGAGCAAAAAAAAATATATGACACCGCAACCGCTGTTCTGGCATTGGAGAAGCGGTCGATAAAAGACTATCAATTCGATTTACAAGTTCTCTCTCAACTGGAACAGATACTTAAAGTGTCTCGAATTAAACAAGAGAGCAGTTTCTGTAATCTCTTTTTGGGCGCCACGGTAGATAATTGTATTGATGAACTCAATACAGAACCTCCTGTCGCCTTAAAATGGTTTCTCTATTTGGGAGTTGACTGGAATGAAGTTGCGCGTATAACCAGAAAATATCGTATCTATGACAGTTCCAACAGTCAAGAGATTCAAGAATTACTATTTGGCAAATATGCGAATGAAGAACTTTTGCAAAAAGAACCTTTTACGGCCATTATCACTATGGAAACACAGTTTCTGATTTTGCCGGGAGCTCGTAAAAAACGTTCCCGTCTGATTGCCTGGATGATGATGCCGTTGATTATATATTTAAGCAGATAATTTGAAAACAAATACTACTCAAATTTCACCTGTTTTCAATTTTACATTCTATAAAACATGATCATGATATTGAAATGAAAAAAATAAATCGTAAAATAGAATATTGTTTGTACCCTGTACAATTGCAGTGTTTTAGATTCCATAAAAGATTCATTGGCGGTAAAACCTGAATTACGCACTATTACACAAAAAATATATAAAAGAGGAGATCGATCATGACGCGAATACTATTTACCATATTGACATTATTTTACAGTTTTGTACCCCTGTTGATATTTGCGGGAGAAATACGAACCTCGACCTTGGGAAAAGAGGGCCGGGATGTGCAAGATAATGTGTTAAGTACGGAAGGACTGGCTCCTGCTCCTTTTGGGTTAATGACCGATCTGCTGGAAGGTACCGATATTGTTTGGCTTGACGGATTTCCGTCTGATTTGTCACTCTCTGATCTGGCAAATGTTGTTGAGAGATATCAGTGTGCGGAAATACGATCGGTCCGTCCTTCGTTTGGCTGGATTGTCAATGATACGCGTAGAAATATAGTTCAAACGGCCTGTCAGATCCAGTTAGCCGGATCCGCGAAACTCTTGACATTGGAAAAAGGTGGAGCCCCCGATTTTTGGGATTCCGGTAAAATGGAGACGTCTGATTCGTCAAATATCATATATCAGGGCAAGCCGCTTGCGGGCAATACGGTCTATTACTGGCGGGTACGAACCTGGAATAATGGTATTGTTTCCGAATGGTCGAAGATTAAAGGATTTAAAACGGCGACGCATTTGGAAGAATATCAGATCAGTCGTTATCCGATAGTACGGGAAATGGATCGTCCTGTCCTTCGTCAGAATATTGATGCGGGCAAGACTGTATTGTGTGATTTCGGCGAGGCTTCTTTCGGTCAAATTCGGGTTGAATTGACGGCAAGGGAGGAAGGGCAGACGGCGGTGATTCGAGTTGGGGAACGTATGCGGGACGGTCGTGTCGATCGCAAGCCATTTGGAACGACCCGATTTTGGAGTTATCGTTTAAATCTTTTACCCGGCCGGCATTATTACGCAATTAAAACGAGGGTCGATAAAAGAAACAGTTCTGGTGAAGCCTTTTTAATGCCCGATTACATTGGTGAAGTTATGCCGTTTCGATATGCCGAAGTAGAATCCGATTCTCCCGAGACAACAACGATTGGCGAGATCGTCCGATATTCGGCCTACTATCCTTTCAAGGAAACAGGCTCCTGGTTTCATTGTGATAATGAATCGCTTAATCAGGTCTGGCATTTATGCCGGCGCTCGATAAAGGCGGCCAGTTTTTTAGGGGTCTATGTCGATGGTGATCGCGAACGTATTCCCTATGGCGGTGATTCTCTGTTTCAGCAGTTAATTCATTATGGAGTCGATCGGGAATATTCTCTAGCTCGCTTTACACAGGAATACATTATTTTTCATCCGACCTGGCCGAGCGAATGTCCCATGCGGGCCGTTCAAATGGCTTGGTACGATTATCTTTATACCGGGGATACGCGAAACATCAGGAAGTATTATGACGAACTGAAAATACAGTCTTTATTGGCTCTGTCTGAAGAAAATGGTTTAATCAGTACCCGAAAAGGAAAAGCGACGCGCGCTGTTCTTGATTCGATCCATTTCAAGGGAAAAGAGATTCGGGACCTGGTTGATTGGCCCCAGCCCGGTTTTAGTAAAGGACTTAAAGGGGAAACGGACGGATTTGTCTTCTGCGATTTCAATCCGGTTATCAATGCGTATCATTATTTTTCGTTGATTTCGTTGGAGCGATTTGCAAGAGTTCTGGATAAAAAAGAGGATGCTGTTTTTTTCAAGGAGCGTGCTGCTAAAGTTTATAACAGTTATCAGAAGGTCTTTTTTGATCCGGTTCGTGGTATCTATCGGGACGGCGAAACAACGGATCATGCGGCACTCCATTCGAATATTTTTGCGGCCTCAATGGGTCTGGTTCCGCCGGAGCAGCAGAAAAGTGTTTTAGCCTTTATAAAATCCAGGGGAATGGCTTGCAGTATTTTTGGTGCCAAATTCCTGCTCGATTCCGTTTATGATCTTGAAGATGGGGATTATGGTCTTCAATTAATGACGGAAAAAGGAATGCGGGGCTGGTTGAATATGATTCGAATGGGAACGACGATTATACCGGAAGCCTGGGATGATAGTCTCAAGCCGAATCTTGACTGGAATCATGCGTCGGGAGGAACGCCGGGAAATACGATTCCGCATAAACTTGTTGGGGTCGAGCCCCTGTTGCCTGCCGCACAAAAGATCCGAATTAAACCGCAGATCGGCACTCTCAAGGAGATCGATGCCCGTGTACCTCTGATTCGTGGATTCATTGAGGTAAAAATCCGACGTAAAGACAAAAACATTTTTCGTCTGGAGGTCACAATTCCCGCGAACGTTCGTGCCGAAGTATGGATTCCAAAATTGGAAGGAGCCCATTGTCTGGTTTATGATCCTTCCGAAAAAGAGCGGATCGAATATAATTCAATTTTGGGAACGCCTCTTGAAAAAGAGCGCTTTTATCTCCTTCCTGATGTTGGTTCCGGACATTGGATCTTCGAAACTCGATAATATCCATTGATGGTCTTTTCCTAATGGTTGCGAACGTCGTTTTACATTTTTGTATTATTCCTGGTTTTTCTTTTACAAAAAAGTGGTTGTTTCAATCCGACATGAATTATAAATTTTTTCTTCTATAACACGAAATGACTTGTTTTATAGAGGAAAAAAGATATTCCCCTCTCTGTTTTTTTAATTGGCATGGGATTTGCGCTTATTCTCTCTTGTAAAGAACGAAACAGAGTTTTATGGAGTCGAATTCGTTCGTTTTTCCTAAACCATTATTAAAGAAAAGAGGGGGAGCAATGAAGAGTATTAGCGTTCCACTAATGTTTGTATTGATTGGTTTTATTGCCACGTTGGCTGTTTGGTCGAGGGAACATACATCGGAACCATCTTCACAAACGGTATCTATTACCGTGGCAGAGGAGAAGGAGAATGGGATTACCGTGGCAGAAGTCAATAATACGGAACTCAAACAGGAACCGGAAGTGACAGAAGAGATGGAAGTCACCCCCAAAAAACTTCAACAACTCTTGAACATTCTCTGGGTATTATTGGCATCGATTTTGGTTTTTTTTATGCAATTGGGATTCATGTTGGTGGAAGTGGGATTCAGTCGTTCGAAGAACTCCGTTAATATAATGATGAAGAACGTTATGGATTTTGCAATTGGATCCATTGTCTTTTTCGCACTGGGATACGGACTGATGTGGGGGCTGGAGCAAGGAGCGTTAATTGGGACGAAGTATTTTTTCCCTAATACGGAAGATGTTCTTGCGGTCAACAGTGAATTGGGGTGGTCCTTCTTCCTGTTTCAATGTGTATTTTGTGCAACGGCGGCAACAATTGTCTCGGGGGCAATGGCGGAACGAACGAAGTTTACGAGTTATTTAATATACAGTCTGATAATATCAGCGCTGGTCTATCCGATATTTGGTGCCTGGACCTGGGGGGGGGGCTGGATTGCAAAAATGGGATTTCATGATTTTGCCGGTTCGACGATTGTACACAGTCTGGGGGGCTGGTTAGCTTTAACAGGGGCGTTTATGCTTGGTCCGCGAGTTGGAAAATATGGAAAAAATGGTGAAGTATACGCCATTCCGGGCCATCATATTCCGATGGGAGCTTTAGGTGTCCTCTTTTTATGGTTCGGATGGTTTGGATTCAACCCGGGAAGTACCTGTGCTGTTACTCCGGATATTGGATATATTGCTATTACTACCAATTTATCTGCGGCGGCGGGGGCGCTGGCCGCCTTGGGGGTTTCCTGGTTCATCTATGGAAAATCGGATGCGACAATGACCTTGAACGGTATTTTAGCTGGTCTTGTTGGTATTACGGCGGGCTGTGATATTGTAACGCCCATGGGAGCCATTATTATTGGGGCTTTGGCAGGTGTCTTGGTTATTAGTTCGATTTTATTTATCGACCGTGTTTTGAAAATAGACGATCCGGTCGGCGCGGTCAGTGTTCACGGTGTTTGTGGACTGTTCGGAACTATAATGGTTGGTTTGTTTGCCATGGATGGTACCGGTTTGTTTTATGGTGGTGGGGTACATCTGTTGATGGTCCAGTTAAAAGGGGCTCTGGTCGCCATGATTTGGGCTATTAGTTGTGGTTTGATTATGTTTGGTCTTCTGAAATATACCGTGGGACTTCGTGTTTCCAGAACAGAGGAATTACGTGGACTTGATATTGGGGAACATGGTATGCAAGCCTATCCAAACTTCGATACATGGACCACTGTTTGAGCGATTCATCTCCCGGGGTTGGCGGGCCTTCGGCCCGTCCTTCCTGTTTGTTATGTTTTTTGATTATTTGACAAGGTTGTCCATACAGCCTTTATATACTGCCTGTTAATAATGTTTTTGAAAGGATTACCCTATGAAACTTATAATTGCCTATATTCAACCGGAAATGCTGAACGACGTTAAACAAGCACTCGCCAAGGAAGATATCGCCAAAATGTCCGTTACCAATGCCTTGGGGTGTGGTCATCAGTTGGGATACAAGGAGTCCTATCGAGGTGTTCATTCGGAGGTCAATCTTCTAAAAAAAGTACGACTGGAAATAGCCGTAAACGACGACTTCCTTGAAAAAGCCATTGACGCCATTTCTAAATCGGCATGGTCCGGACATATCGGAGATGGTAAAATTTTTGTACTGGACTTAATCGACTGTATTCGAATCCGCACGGGAGAACATGGTGAAACCGCTATCGGATAATTTATGTTATACGGGAGGATTGTTATAAAATCGGTATTTCCCGGGAGCGTGGACATCTCGTCCGTATCTTTTCAAACAGGTGTCTTGCCTGTTTGGAAAAAAGAGATGTATTACAGTCTTGAGTCTATCAGATTATTTATGCTATCAGATTATTTATATTATCAGATTATTATTGGACGAATAGTGTAATATCTATGATACACAGGGGAGTGATGGACTATTATAAAAACACCTCTTTATAAAGCACACATCTGAAATATATTACCATAAAACTTTTGTATCTTCGTCCGGGTCTCCGAAGACGAAAAAAATATAGAGGTTATTTCCGGCAGCTCCGCGGTAGAGATACATAAAGTGTCCCTGAATTTCAGCAACGGTGGCCAATTGCCATGCCATTCCTTGATTACAATTGATTTTATGTCGCGAAAACAAGCACCAGGAATGGGCGTCTCCAAAATTTTTGACATTTAAAGATGCTTCCGTTATATCCGGGGACATGGACGGATTCGCCCATGCCCACAAAAAAATTCCTGTTGATTCGTTCCACATTCCGGCTATTTGGGCGGAATAGGTTAATCTTGTATCATCGGACAAAATTAATTGTAATGAACCGTTGTTATTGTCATAGGTCCAACAGTCAATATCGTATTTCTTGAGAAATTCTTTATTATTCGGAGAGGCTTCCTGATGGCATGTTTCAAGATAATCATACATCTTTTTGATTTCTTCTTCTTCCATCATATTCAATTCTGCCGAAAGATAATTAACCGTAACACCATCGGGAAGTTCTCCGGTTGATTTCAATAATTGTATTTGATTTTTAATATAGGAGTCAAGATTCATTCGTTTCAGATTATTCAGGGTTATTGTACCGTCCAAAAAAAGTGGTTTGATAAACCCGATACATTCATTAGGCGGGATCGGATTGGAATCAACTTCCAGCCAGGTACCATAAAAATCGGATTCCAGGGAAGCATCGGGATCGTTTACAAGTAATTCATTATGAAGATCTTGAATTCCTACTTCGAGATAATAGAGTATACCACTTGCGAAGTCATAAATAAAAACTTCCGGTTCGCCTTTTATTCGATGTCCTTTATCGAGGCCCCAATAGCGTCCCATCCAGTCATATCCAAAAATACCGAGAATGGTCTGCTTTTCTTCCTGGTTGGAAAAAAGACTTCGTACCTCTTCTGTTGCTTTTTCAACCTGTTCGGCGCGAAATATCCGATAGATTCCATTATTGAATGTTTTACCGCCAAACATGGATATGATTGTCTGCATGCCCGAATCGCTAAAGGAAATAGACGAATCCTGTACTTCTTCATGGGTTACGCTATAGGCATCGGTAAAATATTCAAACATCTTCTTTTCTCCTTCACATTGCCTCTCTATGGAGCTTTAGAAATTCATATATTATTGATTGTACAGATCTTTTATTGAACCGTCAATATTATTCCACTCCAATACGAAATGTTTTCAAAATAAATATTATTTAATATTTATTTTTAATATCGATATATACTTTAGGACGTTATAAAATCGGCATTTCCTAGGAGCGCGGACGTCTCGTCCGCATCCTCAAAACAGGCGTCTCGCCTGTTTTGTCTTTATTCCAAAAAACGTAAAGTTTTAACCATCATTATCACAAAACAGACAATACTTGGGAGCGCGGACGTCTCGTCCGCATCCTCAAAACAGGCGTCTCGCCTGTTTTTTAAAATAGACTTTAAACAACCTTGAGTATACAATTGTAGTACGATATATTTATTCGCAATGTTCACTGGAATTTATGTTTACCAGAATTTATGGTGATGAAAGCTATTCTTGATGATTGTTTCTTGATAATTACTCCTTGATGATGGCTCCTTGCAAGCCTGCTTTCTTCTGTTATAATACTTTACATTTGTGTATTGTTTTAATAGTGAATACCTTCCGGTACATAACAGGGAGAAATGCAATATGTTACTAGCGCTCGGATGTGATCATCGTGGTCTTAAAGTGGCGATGTATCTTGTTTCTGAGGTATTGTTTCCCACTGCGGGTCCTTTTCTTGACGATTCCAGTTTGTTTGATACAAAACATGATTTCCTGAAGAATTGTAACACCGATAACACGTTCATTGGAAATATTTTTCAGCATGAAAGAATAGCAGACCAGGAAATGGAAAATGACAGTACATGGAGCGGAGCTCTTTTGATTTCCGGGGATGTAGCGCAAGACGGTTTTGGTTTTCATGGTACTCAATGTAAAAAATTGGATTCTCCAAAATACTTGAATTCCGACACCGGTTTCAATTATATTTCGAGTAATACGCCGACACTTCAGATTGACTACCCTGATATTGCGGCGGCAATTGCGGAGAAGGTCAAGCAGCATGAAGTGGATTTAGGGATTCTGATTGGGGGGACCGGCATTGGCATGTCGATTGTAGCCAATAAATTTCGGGGTGTTCGGGCTGCTGTCTGTTACAGTGAAATTACGGCCGAGTTGAGTCGCAAGCACAATAATGCGAATGTATTGTGTCTTCCAGGAGAGATTTTGGGCTGTGTTGTGGTAAAAAGTATTATAAAAAAATGGTTGACAACTCAATATGAAGGTGGTCGTCATCAACATCGACTTGATAAAATTGAAATGATTGAGGAAAAAACCGGGCTCTAAACGGCGATAGTGGAGAATTGTCATGAATCGATCGCTATTTTTGGGGGGGATTTTACCGGTGGCAATTCTGTTTTGTGTCTTGTTCCACGCGGTGATTTTTGAGGAGCGCCAGTTTTGTACGCGGGATACCTCGGATTTTTACTATCCTTTATTTAATCAGATACAGAGGGAGTGGAATAATGGTCATCTTCCACTATGGGATCCCTATGAAAATCTGGGTCAGCCATTGGCGGCCAATCCTACCTCGGCCGTCTTTTATCCTGGTAAAATTCTCTTTTTTTGTACTGCCCTGTTTGGAGTTGAATGCTATGATTACTGTTTTAAATGGTATATTCTTCTGCATTACATTATTGCGTTTTGGGGAATGTTTCGTCTTCTGCGTTTTTGGCAGCGATCGGAAGTAGCTTCTCTATTAGGGGCCTTGGCTTTTATAATGGGGGGAACTGTTTTTTATCAATATGCAAATTTGATTTTTCTGATAGGGAGTGCCTGGCTTCCTTGGGGTATTTTGATTGGGATTTCCTTAATAAAAAGACCTTCCAGGGTTATAATGATTAAATTGGGAGTTATTCTGGCCTTAATGATCTTGGGGGGGGACCCGCAGACGGCCTATCTCTTGGGGGTATTTCTGATTGCGTATCTTTTTTGGGGAGAAAGAGACGAAACTTCGAATCTGGTTTTGGAAAAAAAGAAATGGTCCTCTATTTACGGGCCGGCCATTTTAGGTTTGATGGGGGCCGCGGTTATGGGGGCCTTGTTTTCGGCTGTTCAACTGATACCGGGCCGGGAAATGGCGGCCCTGTGTGATCGATTTGCCGAAAAAGCTCCTATCTCTATTTGGCAGTTGCCTTCCATGCTCCTGAATTCGGATGAAGGTGGAACAACGAAAATAGGGGATAATATCCTCTGTCGGCAGATGGATTGTGACGGTCATGCCGCGGCTATTTATCATTTTAGTTTGGCGCCATGGCGGATTCTGGAATTTTTTGCGCCCAATATAGGGGGTGACTATTCCAGTGGTTCTGGTCGTTGGTTTTCTCTGTTGCCAAACGACGACAATCTCTGGAGTCCGACTTTATATATGGGCATACTTCCTTTTCTCCTGGCATTATCGGCGTTTCACTGGTCGATTCGTTCGCCTGTCCGGCCCGATTACATACCGCGGCGTCTGATTCGTTTTATGTCTTGGTTGGTACTGCTATCGCTTCTGGCGGCTTTTGGCGGCTTCGGTTTGGTTTGGATGATTAAGAATGGAAGTCTTCTGTTACAAGGAGGGACTGTTACCGGAATTGGAAATGGTGATCCCATTGGTGGACTCTATTGGTTTATGAATCTGGTGCTCCCCGGCTTTTCCATGTTTCGTTATCCGGCTAAAATAATGATGTTTTGTACTTTTGCGCTCGCCGTTTTAGCGGCAATTGGATGGGATTGTTTTCTCTTCGAACGCCGTTTGAGAAGATGGACCTGGGGAATCTGGATCGCCTCGATTTCGGCTTCTATTTTCCTGGGTTTCTTCGGAACACAACTGTTTACGTTTTTAGATCCGGAAAATAAATTTCTTGTCCCTGATTTTGCCGTCTATCATGCAATTCTTTCCCTGATACATGTTTTTATAGTTGTTTCGATATTTCTTTTTATGTTCTATTATCATTGGAATTGTCCATCACAAAATCAATTATCACAAAATCGATTATCGAAGAAGTCGAAGAAAAAGGGGACGGAAGTTCGAGGGGAGAAAAAATATCTTCGCGAGACATTTGTATTTTCTGTTATTATTTTGAGTTTAACTTGTTGTGATTTATATTTTGCGCACTGGGGACTTGTTTACACAGTTCCATCGGATTTTTATAGTCGGGAACCATTAGTGGTCAAAACGTTACAGGAGGAGTTTCCGGATCATGTTTATCCGATTCGTCTGTTTAGAATGCCGGTATGGAATCCATTATCGTTTCTTTCTGATACGAACCGAATGACGAACTCGTCTGCGTGGGACCGGAAGACACTGGCTCCAAAATATGGTAATTCCTATAATATAGGCATTGTGAATTCACATGGAACGATGACAGATGGCGCGTATGCCCATTATTTGAAAAGCCTGGAGGCGAGTACCGCGAATTCGGAAATTCGAGGGGAACCGAATATTTGGACCGAATTTGAGTTGGCGGGGATTGAGGCCTTTCTTTTACCCTATCGTGATTTAAAGAACGAGCCGGTCCTTTTTTCACGAATGGTTTCTCTTGATTGCAGGACGCCGTGTCAGTATTCCTTGAACGATAATATTGATGGTTTTCTGGCGAACTGTCAGGAGGAGTGGCCTGTGAACATTCTGTTATGGAAAAACGAATCCATACCGGCACGTGTGATAATACATCGGAATAATGGGATGGTTGCGGACAGCGAATATGTCAAAATAATACAATATGAATCGAATCGTCTTCGTATGAAGGGGCATTTGGAGAGCGAGGCCCGAATCATTTTACGGGAACAATATGTGCCCGGTTGGAAGGCGATAGTACAGGGGGAGGATGGATCGGTTCATTCGATTCCTGTTCATAAAGAGAGTGGGTTTCTTCGGGCCATGGAACTTCCTGCTGGTAGTTTCGAATTGGAAATGGTTTATATTCCACGATCTTTTTATTTCGGTTTAGGAATATCGTTATTGACCTGTTTGTTTGTTGGGGGCTACTTCTGGAAATCTCGTCGGGCCTGTCTGTCGAGGTCCCTTTAGTTTTTATTGTTCTTTTGGTTGTTGAAAATCGAGGATTTGAGGAAGGTATGGGAGTGACCACTAAATTTATTGAGGGGCGCTTGAGGAATTTTTTTCAAAAGGTGTTCCACAATATGACGATAATATACAGTGGGTCGTTATGAAAACAGCATTTCTCGGGAATACAAACGTCTCGTCCGCATCCTCAAAACAGACAAGACTGGAACGCGGACGTCTCGTCCGCACCGCCGGGAAAACAGGCGTCTCGC
>CAYUAP010000141.1:0-12602 GCA_964442735.1 uncultured Planctomycetaceae bacterium
CCTGTTTTGAAAAATAGACTTTTATAACGACCTTGAGTATAGTTTTGCCAGACAAGACCGAAACATGTAGATCCCGTCCGCATCCTCTAAAACAGGCGTCTCGCCTGTTTTGAAAAATAGACTTTTATAACGACCTTGAGTATAGTTTTGGCAGACAAAACTGAAACATGGAGATCTCGTCCACCTCCTCCAAAACAGGCATCTCGCCTGTTTTAAAAAAAGGCATTGTGAACGACCTTGAGTCTATCACAGTTTATTACAGTTTATCACAATGGAAACATATACTGTTAAACAAAAGATTTTTTCAATAATAAAGGTTATTAAATAAAGGTTATTAAATAAAGGTTATTAAATAAAGGTCATTACAATCAAGAAGATTTTATTGATACTCCTTCTTGATTTCTCAATACGAACGAATTGTTTGCACTTCCGGGAATATTTGTATTTCAGGGAAATACAAATATTCCCATATCAAAAATCAAATTAGTGAATAACGGTGTCGTTTGTTTTCATATTATATCTTAAGGAGTACATTTCTTTACCGATACGGCGAACAGCGTCAATAGTTTCCGTATAGGGCGTATCGCAGGTATCAATCAGTCCGATCTGATAATTTTCACCATCAAACCGACCGGTCGTCGCCTGGGACATATACTGAAACCAGTGTGTACCGACCCAGTATGGATTCTGAAGTGCTCCCTGAAGATATTCTTCATATTTTTTAGCGCGATCCATTTGATTTTCCGTTGCCTTTAGTCCGGTATGGAACATACCGCGGTCGAGTGCTCCCAAATGGAATTCGCCTACAATACAGGGGAGATCGATATTATTCGGCAATTTAAAGTCGGCAATGGAATAGGTGTACATGTTAAAACTGACGATATCGACATATTTCGTCGAGGCAATAACAGCAGCATCATTCTTCCAGGCGAACCGACAACCGAGGTCGAGTTTTTTGGGTGCTTTTTCCCGAAGAACTTCATGATTAACCCGGAAATACTCCTCCGCAATCACAGAATAAAACGCCTTGAGATCTTCTTTTTTACCATCGCCCTTTGGAAGTGTCTGACTGTCCATTAAGGCATTCCAGTCTTTATATTCGCTCTTCCAGGCTTTATTCAATTTGTCGATCGTATCGTATTTTTTCTGAAGCCAATCGCGAAACGCTATTTTTACCGGCTGGGTCTTCGGCGAGGTTAGGGCCGCTTCTGCCAGGGAAGTATCACTCCCCCAGGCTATTTCGTTATTAACGAAAATACCAATGCACCAGGGATCGTTCAAAACTTCTCGATTATGATCAAGACTTCGGGCGAGTGAACTGCGGAATTCGGGATGGAACGGATCTGGGAATTTGCCCCAGAAACCCTTCGACCCTTCTATTTTCGGCGAATTGTTCCCTGCCGTCATAACGTACGGCGTTTTCCGCTGAAGATAAATTCTGGAATCGGACCAGTTGGCAATCGTATTCATTCCCCAGGAGGCCAGACGCCGATGGGTTATATCACTGAAGGAATTAAACCAGTCTTTTCCATATTTCCGATAGAGATTGGCACAAGCAAAATCATATGATTTATACTCTTTACCGACATAATAACCATGCGGCGGATAACCTCCTCTTCCATAAAATGCGGCGAAGGGAGTATCACTCTTCGGAAGATCTTCATAGAGATATTCCCGTTCGGAAATTGCTGTATCAGCAGACCCGCGAACACAATCGACTCCATGGGACCAGAAAAGATAACCAGATGGATCGACCAGCCACCAGCTCCCATTCTTTTTTTCAACTCGAAAATGTCCCGTCGCTTCCAGTTTCGGACCCTTCTTCCAACCTCCGTATTGGTCCCAATCCACATTCTTCGGATGTGCCGCCAAATCGGACTCTTCCGTTTTAATACGACCTCGAAGTTCGTCATCATTGTGGATTTTACCCGGCCAATCACTATGTTTGAATTGACCATAGACATCAATCATCGGAAAAAATTCTTCTTCGGACAGTTTGGCCCAGGAAAAATCAATCTTTCGTTTGCCCTTTTCGGCAACTATGGATTCGATGGCAAATTTAACCGGCTTTTTTTGGTCCGAAACAAAAACCCAGACGGCTTTGATTTTTGAGGAATCGTATCCACTCGATTTCGCCTTGCCTGTTTCATAATCGACAATAATATTACCGGGTATGGCACGCATTCCGAATACCTTCGCATAAAGATAGTCGGGCGCCTTGTTCGGTAAATCGACATAATATGTTTGGGATTCGCCAGCCTTGAGTACCTCGGACCTGGTAATCCAGGAATTATTTTTCGCCGAATTGATATCATCGACCCGAACACAAATGTTCAAGGATTTTTCTTCTTCAAGATTCTTCACAACAACGGCAATACGATTGTACTCCTGCAAATCCCATTCGCCGAAAAATGTAATACCAGGCCATGGATACAATTTACCTTCCGTTTGTCCGATACACCATTTTTTGGATTCATCAAGACTGATTTTGGTTTCCTTGCCCTCTATTCTAACGGAAGAATCTTTTTCCGTTATGCCGGGCCTGTAGATCTCTAATTTGTCATTCGCGGCAAATAACTGTCCTCCTGCCAGAAATTGTCCTCCTGCCAGAAACAGACTGACGGTCAGAACGAACAGAAGTGATTTTTTTTTCATTTTGGGTCTCCCTGCTGTTATTGAATATATTTAATACCGACCGCAATCCAAAATGGAGTGGTCAGTAATGCCAAAAACGAATTACTGAAAACGGTAACAATAGCTGTTTTTACGCATCCATGATAGAATCGGGCCATGACAATGGGAAAAACAGCAGACGCCATTGCTCCATGAATAACAATAACCACCTTTAATTCATGGGAAACGGGCATCCATCGGGCAAACAGAATAATAATAATTGGTAGAACCAGTAAACGCAGTATTGATGAACCCACAGAAACGGCTAGCATTTGACGAAGGTCCATTTTCATCTGTGTTCGATCCAGATAATCGACGATCGTTGCTCCGACGAACAGGAGCGATATTGGGATGGCCGAAGTCCCCACCAGTTCGATCGGTTTACGAATGAGGGTCGGAACCCAATAATCCAAACCGGTAATATTCAGAAGCATTGTCCCGACAATTGTAATCATGGGGGGATTGAACATTTTTTTTATGGTCGTTTTATCAATCGATCCGGCCAGTACAAAAATACAGACGGTCCACAGAAGAAACTCAATACCGAGATTCTCGATAAACAGAATGGCCGTCATACGTTCATCGTTTGGAAACAGATCAGCTACCAGTGGAATGGGGACATATCCATAATTGAGCATACCGACACAAACGGCGAACGTTCCCACCTGCTGTGAATTTTTCAGACCAGTCCATTTTCGGGGAAGGTATCGCCCATAAAGCCAGGCGATTCCTATTCCGATTAGGACAATACACATTCCGGTAAATGGTGGAAAAATAATGTTTCGTACATCGTCAAATGCCGTATTCGAGAGAATTTTCGATACGATCAGACATGGAAATAATATATTTACCACCAATTTAAGAACGGAATCGGACGTCTCCTTGGAGACGGCTCCGAATTTCCTAAAACACATACCGAAGACAATCACCATATAAACAGAAATAACGGCGATTAGCGGTGTCATAAAGTATTCTTGCATTAACCTGAAACCTTTATTGCAGCCAATGTGCAATGTCTTTTGCCCAATAGGTAATAATAATGGACGCGCCCGCCCGAACGATAGAGGTCATTGACTCCATAACAATTCGTTTTTCATCAATCCAACCCTGTTGTGCGGCCGCCTTGACCATACTGAATTCTCCGGAGACATTATAGGCCGCTACAGGAACGCCTGGAAATGAATCGCGGACCATTCGAATAATATCCAGATAGGGAAGTGCCGGTTTAACCATAACCATATCGGCTCCTTCTTTTATATCAAGTTCCACTTCGCGAAGGGCCTGGCCCGGTCCGGATGCCGGATCCATCTGATAGGATCGCCGATCTCCGAACTGGGGCGTACTCTCCGCCGCATCTCGAAACGGACCGTAAAACGCACTGGCGTATTTCGCCGCATAGCTCATAATCGGAAGATGATTATAGCCATTATCGTCGAACCCCTTGCGTATCGCCTGGATCATACCATCCATCATACCACTTGGGGCCACCATATCGACTCCCGCGCGGGCTTGAACAAGTGTCTGAAGAACAAGATTCTTCAGGGTCTCGTCATTATCGACATCAATCTGACCACAACATCGTTCCTTTAAAACGCCACAATGACCATGATCTGTATATTCACAGAAACAGACGTCCGAAATGACCAGAAAATCATGTCCGACAACATCCTTCGCGGCCCGAATCGCCTGCGCAATGATTCCGTCTGCCGACATGGCGTCACTACCACAGTTGTCCTTCTTCTCCGGAATCCCGAAGAGAAGAATACCACCGATCCCCGACTTCTCCGCCTCCTTGACCTCCTTGACGAATTCGTCCAACGATAACTGATAGTTGCCCGGCATGGAAGGTATCGGAATCCGTTCACTCTTGCCCGATCGTACAAACAGGGGAAGAATCAAACGTTCCGGTGATATAATCGTCTCCTGAACCAGACGTCGTATTCCCGAATGATAGCGAAGACGACGAAGTCTACTCGTTGGAAATCCGGGATCAAAAAACATATTATCCATTTCTATCTCCATGTATAATTCTTGATGATATTCATTAACTCAAACGCTACTTTAGTCTTCAGACCGGACAGTTGCGCTATAGTATTCCCATCACGGTCAAGAACCTCCATACTCGTTCCAACACCGTTAATGGCCTTTTGATCGTTCAGAACAATCAGATCACAACTTTTGCGCTGAAGTTTTTGCAAGGCACGACAACGATGATCCATCGTTTCCAGCGCAAACGCAACCATCCACTGCCGTTGATGACCCTCTACAGGAATACGTCGATGCGCTGCCAAAGTCGCCATTATATCCGGTGTTTCCACAAGCTTCAGAAGCAGTGTGCCATTCGATTCCTTCGTTCGTGTAAAGTCGGATTTACTCAATTTGTTTTCGGCGACTTTTAGAGGCCTGTAATCACACGGCGCTGCCACTCCGATTACCCCATCACAGTCGGAAAAAACTTCTAAAGAACGCGCCAACATCTCCTCCGTTGAAATAATGGGGATAACCTCCGCTCCCTGCGGATATTTGATCTCCACCGGTCCGGAAACAATTACGACCTCAAACCCCAACTCTAATGCCGAATGTGCTAGCGCCGCTCCTGTTCGTCCACTGGACGCATTGGTCAAATAACGAATGGGATCCAGATACTGGCGTGTTGGACCCGAGGTGATTAGTATTCGTGCCACTGATGGTTATTCCTGTGATAAAAGTTCCTGTGATAAAAGTTCGTGCATTTTACCGACAAGCGTCTTAACCGCATCGATACTCGTTTTGAACATGGCCTCTTCCTTCTCCGCAAGAGAAATTTCAACAATTTTTCGAATACCACCATTACCCAGTATCACCGGAACGCCAACAAAATATCCACCAACTCCATATTCTTTTTCACAATAGGCGGCACAGGGAATCAGACGATTTTTATCTCGTACTACCGCTTCCACCATACGGGCCGTTGCGGCCGCCGGTGCGAAATAGGCACTACCTGTCTTGAGGAGAGAGACGATCTCTGCGCCCCCATTCCGCGTTCGTTGAACCAGTTCTGCAAGACGGGTCTCCACTATCAACTGACCTACAGGAATTCCTCCTACGGTCGTACAGCTCAAAAGTGGAACCATGGTATCACCATGACCTCCCAATAACATTGTGGAAACATCTTCTACACTAACACCTAGTTCCATCGCAATAAAAGTGGAAAAACGCGCGGCATCAAGAACACCCGCCTGCCCTATTACTCGTTCCTTCGAAAATCCGGTGACTTCAAGAACACACTGCGCCATGGCATCCAATGGGTTACTAACTATAATAATGACGCTATTCGGACTTGTCTTCGCGATTGCGGTGGAAACAGAACGAATGATTTTCGCGTTCGTCGCTAAAAGATCGTCTCGACTCATACCCGGTTTTCGTGGAATTCCCGCCGTTATAACTACGACATCACTATCCGCTGTGTCCCCATAATCATTCGTACCTGTCACACAAGAGTCGAATCCCATAATCGGACCAGCTTCTCGAAGATCAAGAGCCTTCCCCTTCGGCATATCTCCTGCCTGTGGAATATCAAGCAGGACAATTTCACCTAAATCGGACGCCGCACACCAATGTGCCGTCGTCGCTCCTACATTACCGGATCCGATAATACTAATTTTCGCCCTCTTCATGACTTTTCCTTTCTTCCTGTTCCGGTTATCCTTTTATTATATCCTTTTATTATATCCTTTTATTATATCAATTTATTATACCAAAATGTATTGTTCCCTCCGGAACCGTGACCTTCAAACCAACTCCTCCATCCGCAAAAAGGGGAAATCCCCTCCTCTTCCTGTTCCTCTTCCTGTTAAACATGACTCGCGCTAGTTTTTATATAAAAATAGCATAAATCAATAATAATCAACAACAATCATTTAATATTGATATTTTCCTATTTGCGAACTTCAAATAACATATATTCAATTCTATTTTATATCACTTTAAAAAAAGCAATAGCACACCACAAACGAAAATCATTGTTTTCCTTTAAAGTCGCAATCCCACGTCACGGGCAAACACGCCCGTTCAACGGGCAGAAAAATCGACCTATTTGTTATAATCCTTCTATCTGTCCTATTTAATCCATTTAACCAAAAGGAAAAAGAAAATGTATAACACACAACTAAAATTTAATGTATGCCGTAATTGTGGAGGTCAACTAATGGTGATTAAATCCATGCGGTATGAAACGTGTCGAATCCGTATTTATTGTTGTAAAAAATGCAAGGATGTCAGGAAGAGTGTTGAAAATTTTAAAGAAGAGAATTGTAGAGTCTATAAACGCGATATTCCACGTCCTATAAAAACTAATTAGGAGAAAAGCATGAAAACACGGGAAATAAAGACACGGGAAATGAAGGTTGAATTATGGGATATATCGCGTCTAAAGCCGTATCCGAATAATCCGCGGGAAAACGAGTCGGCAGTGGAACCCGTCGCTCGCTCCATTGAAGAATTTGGCTTTCAACAGCCTATTGTCGTTGATCAGGAGGGCACGATTATCGTCGGTCATACGCGGGTCAAGGCCGCTAAAAAACTCAAATTAAAAAAGGTTCCGGTTGTGATTGCCGACAATCTGACTCCAGAACAGGTCAAGGCCTATCGTTTGGCCGACAATAAAACCAACGAACTGGCCCAATGGAATATGGAAGAGCTCAAGTTGGAATTGGACAATCTCAAGATGAATTTTGCCGTTGATATGGCCGATTTCGGCTTTTTCAATCAAGAAGAAGGCGAAAAAAAGAATGAATCCTCCAAACAGATCTATATTCCGGACCTCTATCAAGTCGTTATCGAGTGCGACGATGAAGAGGACCAAAAGACACTTTATGAAGAACTCGTACAATCTGGCCGAAAATGCCGACTGCTAAACACCTAAACCGGTATTTATTATCCTTCCAGAGGGACGTCTATGCCCCTCCCCCAGAGCTCTTCGAGGGCGTAGAAATCTCGTTTTTCCGGCTCGAACAGGTGAATGACTATATCGTCATAATCAAGGACAATCCACAAACTCTCTTGATATCCGCAAATACTGCGCCGCTTATCTCCCAATTCTTTTTCGAAGAGATTATCAATATCTTCACTGATCGCATGAAGTTGACGCCTACTTGTTCCGGATGCTATAACGAAGAAATCAAATACCTGGGTTATGGTACGGAGATCTATTATTTTTACATCGACTCCTTTATCGTCCAATATAATTTTCGCCGCCATACGCGCTCGTTCCAAGGCCGAAGGAAGATCTTTTACGACCGCGCGGGTCTTTTCCTTGTCCTGCACTACTGGTGCCGATATTGTTTGTTCCACTGTTTTGGCCATTAATTCTCCTTGTCGTCGTATTCGGACCAGACCAATTCCTATATTATCTAAAACAAGATACGGTTTAAACCGGCCCTTGTTATCTCCTTAATTATACTTCTATCTAATTATATTATAGGGTACTATTCGTCTTTTTCAAGTGACAATTTTATTTTCCTTGAAAATCGGTTGTTTTGGAACTGTTTCCTGCTATTCTCCCGATAGATGATAAAATCTGTTTTTTGACAAACAGACTGGAAACGTAGACCCCCCCTCAAAACAAGTTACCGCCTAAAAAAAGACGCCCCCGCCTGTTTTGAAGGAAGTGAACAATATGTCCGTTGTTATGTCTGTTGTTATCTCCGTTGTTATCTCCGTTCCCGGAAAAGACATTATCTTTATTAATATTATTATCATTTATCATTTATCAATATAGTCTGGAGTATAACTAATCCGAAATATACCCAAAATAAAAGATAACCGTTCGCGGATATAAAGTGAAACAACGGATATAAAGTGAAATCACGAATAATACTGATTTTCACGGATAATTTTTTGGCAAACAAACTTTTTTATGATAAAATTATTTATTATCACAGATAAAATATTTCGTTTGTTATTGTAAAATATTATATTTTACGACAGACTATCTCTGTTCATCCGTGATATCCATGGTTCCAAAATTGTTCGTGAATGGTTACAATAAAAGCTACCAAAAAACAGACTCTAATTTTTCATAAATTGATCTTGATTGGTTTTATAGGGAAGGTTATACTCTTTATCTTGTATTCATAACGAAGATATCGTCTGTCGACTGGCGAAAAAACGGAACATGTTGACGGTATCGGTGGAGAATTTACAGAAAAACCGTTTATCAAGGAAGGAGAAACGGTAACATTAACATTCCGAATGGAGTCGGAGACCTTTGGCTGACATTGAAAGAATATCAACTGGAAAACTGATTAAGTGTGGAATAGTATTTCTGTTTCTGGCACTTGTTATTGGTGTTATCGTTCTTTATCGACGCGGTAATACGGAACTCTATCAGTATGTCCGTAAAATACTGGAGAATAATTATCCCCAGCTTCGAATTGGACTGGCACGGGTCCAGTTGGTGGAAATGCACGGTGTTCGACTCAATGGGATCACCTTCTCCCATCCGGATGGTTCCCTTCTATTTCAAGTGGACGAGATGTACGTCGAGTGTCCCATTACGCTAAAAAAAGCTCTTAAAGGACAAATACGACCGACTCGTATTACCTTGAGGTATCCTGTTCTTTATCTTCAGGACAGAAATAAAATCAAGGAGCAGTTATTATGTCTCCTTCCCGGTGATGAATTGAATAATGATGATATAAAAGTCCCTTTAATAATTTATGATGGCCAAATTCTTCTGGATAGTTCTAAAAAAATCGATCTGAAAGAGGAAATATCCTGTCTCTCCGGAATTCAATTGGAAATCCTACCAAACGTACCAACGGAAGAAGAAGGACCCGATTGGACGTTTAAAGGACGTGTTTCCAATCCTTTTGTTAAAAATTTGATTATAAAAGGCGAATATTGGATGGATCGACATTTTTGGTCGTTTTCCGGATCGGTTCATGATTTGGAAGTCGGAAGGGAATTAATGGAGAAGATCGGATGTAATAACGAGTTGGTTCAGAATTTTCAAGGGAGAACCAGTTTTAATTTTTTGGTTAAATGCGATCCCAAGGCCTCCCTCGGATTTCTGTTGGAAGTTCAGGGCGAACTGTTTCGTGGAAGTGGATCCCTAAATTTCTTGAAATATCCACTATCCAATCTTTATGTTAAATACAAAATCAGTGAAAAAGAAATCCGTATCGAACGTATGACTGCCCGAAGTGGACCGATTATTATTTTGGCCGATTATTGGCAGGATGGTTTACTGAATTCTGAAAACGGACAGATTCGATTACAGTTAGAGGAATTTCTGTTGGATTCGGTTGTTATTCAACAGTTGGCGAAATTTCTGCCGCCCAATGTCTATAACGTCCTCGATAGTTATGATTTCTCCATGACTGCCAAAATAAATTTAGTATTAAAAAAGGTAAAGGGAATCTGGAAGGCGGAACAATTGGGAATGGTATGTCGGCAAATAGATGGATTGTGGAAGCCGTTTCCCTATCGTATGGAACAGTTAAGTGGATATATTATTTTGGACGAGAAGGAGAATTTGAGTTTCCAGTTTACCTCGCCGAAGGGGGAAAATCAGGAGGTCCATATTGAAGGTCATTACGCGAATGTTCAGTCGGATTTATCGGGACAGGTGGAAATCATCGGCAAGGGCCATCTTCTGGACAACAAACTGTTTCGGGCTATTCCCCCCACTTTTCGAAAATGTTTGGCGGAACTTCATCCACAAGGAACAATCGATTCGCGTCTGATTGTCAAGAAAAAAGCCAATATCGACCCACTCGATTCCGAATTTTTTATCAACGTTCGCGATGCCATGGTTCAGTATGATCGTTTTCCTTTTCCCGTATCGAATATCAATGGTTTAATTCAATTTAAAAATGGAACCTGGTCGTTTAGTAATCTTCAAGGGAAGGGACGTTCTGCCCTGGTCAACGCATCGGGAACATTGACTTCTTCCGGTCCGACGTCTGCCGATCCAGCGTCTACCGATCCAGCGTCTTCAAATCCGGTGTCTGCCGGTCCAGCGTCTGCCGATCCAGCGTCTTCAAATCCGGTGTCTGCCGGTCCAGCGTCTGCCGATAATGAACTGTCCCTGGATCATATCCTAAATCTTCAGATCGATTTCGAAGGTTTTCCGCTAGGAGAGGAGTTGGAAAATGCACTAATCCATTTTCCACAGAAGGAATTAATCGATAACCTCCATTTGAATGGAAAAGCAAATGCACAGGCTCGTATTCGATACGAATCGAAGTCGAATAATTTCGATCTGGAATTCGAGGCGAGACCTATTTCATCGATAACTTCAATCAAGCCTGATATTTTTTCCTATGAATTAAAAAATCTCGATGGGCTAATCGTCTATCGTAAAGGAGAAATTATCATTGAGAATTTACGTGCCAAAAATGGAACGACTGTTTCACAGGCGGGAATTCGATGTCTCTTTTCTCCGGATGGCAGTTGGTCAATCGACGTACTGCCATTTGTCGCGGATCAGGTCCGTTTGGATCGTGAACTGCAAATGGCCGTTCCTCCAACCATGCTCTCCTTTTTCGATGCCATGAAAGTTCAAGGATATTTTAATATAACTGGAGCAATGCACTTTAGTAAAAAAGCGGGAAATCATCCCCTGGAAGCCGCCTGGGATATGGGACTCGTTTTGCAGCAGAACAGTCTTGGAACCCGATTCCCACTTAATAATATTTGTGGTAAAATTCAAACCAGAGGAATCTATGCCGACAATCAGCCAATTCAAATTCACGGTGAACTTGATCTTGATTCGCTCTGTATCAGTGATATCCAGCTTGTTCGGGTCAAGGGACCGTTTTATTATGACGGTAAAAATATCATGTTTGGTAAAACGGTACCGCATCCTTCGGAGATGGTACTTTATTTAAACGAATTTCTCCGCAAGCGTCTTCATTCCGATCCGCTTTTTCAGCAGTTGACTCCTCCCGTGCAACAGGAATCTGTTCCCGGTTTTATTCGCGGTCAGATGAATACCTATGGAAAACAGCCAATGCGAACGGAAATCGATAGTAGTTATAAAATGACGCAAAAACTGTCATCAAATTCATTAAAACCGATGGATATCTCGTCGTACAATGTTGGAACTTCCGTCCCTTCCAATTCCGATAATAATCGACGTTCGGTTCAGGGATTCTTTTTTAAAGGGATAACCCAATTTAATGGAATCATTAATCTCAACGATCATATTTCCTATCAGATGGGAATTGCGGTTCAGGATGCAGATATTCAGGAGGCCATACGTGATTTGTCGAAGGGTTTGCCGAATTATCAGGGCAAGGTTTCACTCTTCGCGAATTTCCAGGGAGAAAGTTCAAATCTGGCAACGTTAAAAGGAGAAGGAAATCTTGTTGTTCGGGATGCCGCTCTTTATGAAATGCCCATGATTTTAAAAATTTTGCAGACGCTCAGTATCCAACAGGCGGATCAGACGGCGTTTAATTCGGGACTCGTCTCCTTTAAAGCATATGGTAATCGGATTAATATGGAAAATGTAGTTCTTCAGGGACGGGCATTAACGGTCTTCGGGAACGGCTGGTTGACCCTGGAAGAAAATAACAGTTATATTGAATTAAAAATGAATACCCGACTCGGCAACAGCCAACAGTCGATACCTGTTCTCTCCGAGGTCATTGGGGGCGCCGGCGATCAGCTCGCTCAAATTTGTATTGAGGGAAGTCTGACGGATCCGGCTATTTGGTCCGATCGTTTTCCTGGTATAAAAAAAGCCTGGTGGAAATTTTTCTCTAAAGATAAAACCAACACAAAAAATAGTAATCGATAGTAATCATTTAAAAACCACTATCTATTCACGAATATGAAGTGGAACCACGGAGATAAAGTGAAACTGCAAATATAAAGTGAAACCACAAATAACACTGATTTTCACGGATAGTTTTTTGGCAAACAAACTTTTTTATGATAAA
>CAYUAP010000142.1:0-12243 GCA_964442735.1 uncultured Planctomycetaceae bacterium
TTGCCAAAAAACTATCCGTGAAAATCAGTGTTATCCGTGGTTTCACTTTATATCTATTGTTTCACTTTATATCTGTGAACGGTTACATATCGAGGTAACATTGAAAAGGTGGTATTTTTGGTATTTTATAATCGAAATTCCATAATTTCAATGTTGTTTTTACTATAGATTTTACATTTGACTCTTTTTATATATATTTTTAATGTAGACTATCTAAAGAATCCAGTTCAGTAGTTCGTTTTTTCCATAACAATAAAGTCTATTGATTTTCAAATTACAAACTGCTGTTATTGTTTATGCGTTTTCGTTGGAATAGTTCTAAAAACATTAGAAGATACAGAAACTGATTCCTATCTTCATTATAACAGATTTTAAGATCTCCTTTATTAAAGCAGAGGTGTATTAGAATTATTCAGTAGATATAATATAATTCCTATCAAAAAGTGAGGCCGGTTTATGAATAAAAGTTCTTCATTACATTTACTATGTACATCGCAATATATTGCTAAAGAATCTGATTATCCCTATTGTTCCCGTTTCGATTCAATGGTTCCGCCGGATGACTACTTTCCCAGACATCAGGAAACGTGTTTGGAACAAGATGCCGAGGAACTTTCCTGTGCCATGACCTTTTACAAACAGGTTCATCGACGAAGTTGCCTTTCTTTTCAGGAGTTTATATATCTCCTCCATTCATTAGGCTACCAAAAATCGAACTTTCAGGACGACGTTGTACAAGGGGCAAATTAAAAATAACTCTATAGGAGATGCGGACGAGACGTCTGCGTTCCAGTCCAGACTGTTTTGAGGAGATGCGGACGAGACGTCCGCGCTCCCAGGTATTGTTTTTTCTGTGATAATGATGGTTAAAACTTTACATTTTCTGGAATATCGGCAAAACAGGCGAGACACATGTTTTGGAGGATGCGGACGAGACGTCCGCGCTCCCGGGTATTGTTTTTTCTGTGATAATGATGGTTAAAACTTTACATTTTCTGGAATATCGGCAAAACAGGCGAGACACATGTTTTGGAGGATGCGGACGAGACGTCCGCGCTCCCGGGAAATGCCGAATTTATAACGTCCTAAAGATGTATTAAGAATGTATTTCAAACCCTTTACGTTGTGGTCGAGATAAAAGGGCGGAGGCTTCCTTGTCGTCGATTATCGTTTCATTGAGGGAATCCCATTGCAGCTTCCGTTTGAGACGCGCGGCGATTCCGGATAGATGACAAAGATTCAACGCCAGTACATGGGACATAACATCACATACGGGCTGTACTCCATGTTTTATGCTGTAATCGAACGCATGAAAGAAATCGATACGAACACGATCTTCTATTTTCGGAACGCCCTTCCATATATCTTCTTTTTCGCCGGGAGATAATTTTTCGGGCGGTAAAAAAGGATCCTGTTCCATTAGAAACGGAATGTTATTATTAAGGGCAAGATAATCGTCTTCCCCGAAGTTTTTCCAGACTTCCTCCTCGATAATTTTTCCTTTAATTCGCCCTCGGGAAAGATGAATTCGCCCCTTTGTTCCCTCAAAAAGAATTCCATTTCCATCTTTACTGTGGCTAACGACGTCCATAACAAGTCCAGTATCGAATGTATGACGTATATTGAAATGGGATGCGGTATTATATCGGTTGGAGATTAGAGGAAATCCGTTTTTAAACGGGACCGGATGAACCGAATCGGTACCGTCAATGGAGATAATACCCAAATTCCGTTTCTGATAATTTAAAATCCACAAGGCGGAATCAATGTGATGTGCCCCCCAATCCGTGAACTTTCCTCCTGAATATTCATACCACCAACGAAAATTAAAATGGCCTCTGCCGACAAGAGCTCTCTCCTTAAAATCATGTCCGTTCCAAGGCATGTTATTCGAATCGGCGGCAAGATAATCGGTCATGGGGGCCTGTCCCAGCCAACTATCCCAATTTAAAGAGGAGGGTATGGACGCAACAGGAATTTCAGGGGAAGAAGGACCTCCGCCAATATCGCATACAATATGCTTTATATCGCCAAGAAAGCCCCGACGGACAATTAAAGCCGCTAACATAAATTGATTGCGAAACGCCCGTTGAAATGTCCCTACCTGAAATATCCGATTGGATTTTTCCGCCGCCGCTCGTATCAAAAGATTTTCCGCAACGGTTAAGGTCAACGGCTTTTCACAAAAAACATGTTTGCCCGCCTGAAGTGCATCCATGGCAATTTTAGTGTGCCAGTGGTCCGGAGTTGCTATCATTACCGCATCAATATCGTTACGATCCAGCAGACGACGGTAATCGCCATAAACGTCCGGAGCTGCTATCGTACTACCTTTATGCCGTCCATATCCCAATTCAAGCGTTGTGGCCAAACCATATTCCGTATCGACATCACAAATAGCGGTAATATCGAAATAACGCTGAAGATAACGCATATCAAGACGCCCTTGCGCCCCTGTTCCGATACAGCCTAGAGAGAGTCGTTGCGTAGATGCCGAGGCGTTCAAACAACGAGTCGAATAAAAATAGGGGACAGATAATACCATTCCCTGTAGAAAATTTCTTCGTGTAAACAATGTCATTTTTTTCCCATTACGAATTTGAATATTGCCATTTTATAATGTTTATAAAAGAAACATCCCCTCAAAGAAACATATACCCCTAAAAGAAACAGAGCATAAATGTATAAATACGAAGCATTTTTGTATAATGATCAATTAAGAAAATCGGGGCGACACGATTTGAACGTGCGACCTCTACGTCCCGAACGTAGCGCTCTAGCCAGGCTGAGCTACGCCCCGAGTCTTTTGATGGAACTGATACCGAATCGGGTTTGTCGGCAATAAACGCCCAATCAAAATTGTTAAATAAAATTATACAAATAAAAGAAATGTCGTCAAGTGACCCTGTTCCAAAAACAACCGGAAACAGAGAATGAATCATAAAATATCAAGTCTATTTCGGGCACGTTTTTATTTCAGGCACGTTTTTATTTCAGGTACGTTTTTATTTCAGGTACGTTTTTATTTCAGGCACGTTTTTCTCCATATCGCTCCAATTCAATCTGGTCAAGTGTTTTTCCTGCCGTATTGGGCGCGTACATCGTTCCCACTAGCATACTGAACAGGGTAAATCCAACCATAAAAGTAGCCGCTATGGTAAATCCCCAATGTTCGTTGATTTGAGTAAAACAGACGTTCCAGATTCCCAGAATGACCCGTGCGGTAAAAAAAGTTATTCCCTGGGCCAGTGCCCGATATCGGGTCGGAAATAATTCACTGCACCATAATTGGTAAAATGGTTGTTGACATGACCCGTTGTTTATTCCGAATAGAACAATAAACAGGATTAAAACACCAATCGTAAACATTCCCAAGGCACTAGCCAATGTCAACGCCAGCCAGGCCAAAACTCCCAATAATCCCAGAACACCATACAACATACGACGATTGAAGCGGTCTCCCAATCCCATGAAAATAAAATAGGTGGCCATGGCAGTTATAATAAAATAGCCCGCCATTAAAAAATTTGACATGGTATTGGAAATACCTCCTGTCTTTTCGAAAATATATTGCATGAAAAAGCCGACCGTTCCCGCCGCCAAATTCCAAATCGCGTACACAGCGGTTAAAAACATTATGGTTCTGAAATTAATCCCTTTAAGAAATGTTTTTAACGTAATTTTCTCCAGTTTTCCTTCACGTGCCAGTAGCGCTTCCCGTTCCTTGGACGCCTTCCAATTTTCCGATTCGGGCATGTGAAGACGCATTAGCCAGGTAACAAAAGCCACGACAATTAAATGCGCAAATACAATTCTATTGCCGACCAAACCATATTTCCCTAAAAGAACGGATAAAACGAGAACAACCGCAGGACCAAACGCCCAGGCCACTTGGGCCATTCCACAATGTCGGGCACGATCCTTGGCGGGCGCCTGCTCCGCAATCAGTGTCCACGACGCAGTTACCCCCGCCCCAACAGAGAGGCCAACAACAATATATCCGAACAGAAGCATATAAAAATTAGACGCAAAAACAATAAAAAACATGCCAAAAATATAGACGAGAAGATCGTACATGTAGACAAATTTTCGACCATATTTATCGCAGATACGGCCCCCAATGAGCGCACCAACCGCCGCCGAAATAGCATTGGAACTCAATGCCCCCAAGAGACCGAGCTGAACAGAATCCATACCAAGATACTCTGTCCACAGTGAAAGACCGGCTCCTCCCGCAACAATAGAACCCGCGTCTATATAGTTGGTCATGGCTGCAAGTATCGTTTGCTTCCATATTGAAACTTTTTGATCCGATTTATTTTGATTTGTCATAAAAATACCGTTTGTTTCTGGTTTAGGGCATAATATTCATTCCCGGTTATTTGTCCTTCAGTGAACAATTAAAATATACTCAAGACCGTTCTCAATTCCTTCTTCCCAAACAGACGGACCATCTGTTTTTGAGGATACAGACGGACCGTCCGCTCCCCCGAAAAACAATATCATTCCGGCCCGGTGTCTATACACAAGGTCGTTCACAATTCCTTTTTCCCAAACAGGCGAGACGTCTGTTTGGAAGGATGCGAACGAGACGTTCGCGCTCCCGGGAAATGCCGAATTTATAACGTCATACAGTATAACATGTATCAGATTCTCTTTAATCGAGAACTTTATTCACGTTTTTCATTTTTTAGGAGACACCACTCCAATAGAAGAAATAATCGCAGAAGAAATAATCACTTCCTTTTTGAAATTACGCCCTATATAAAAATTGCCGTCGAAGTAAAAAACAATCGACGGCAATTTCAAATTCGAGTTCGTAAAATATCGAATGATAGAGATCAGACCATATCTTTCAGGGCTTTGAGAGCACGAACTTTAACCACGTCGTGTGCCGGCTTCGCAGGAATATCCCGAACTTCCTCTTTATTAAACGGATTGGGAACGTTCTTCTGCGCCTTTTTGGCCGGAACGCGTTTCTTCTCAATCTTTATCATTCCGGGAAGAACAAAGACGCCAGCGCCCTTTTTGGACAGACTGGTTGCTATTTGTGCGTTGAGACTCTCAAGAACAGCGGCAACGTCCTTTTTTGAAATTCCTGTTGCTTCTGCGATTCCAGCTATCAGCTGGCTTTTCGTGAACGGTTTCGGGGCTGTTGTTTCTTTAGCCATTTTCATTTCCTTTTTTATAAAATAAAAGTGTTGTGAAGTGAAGACCACACTTCACCCGTGATTTAAGGCTATTTTACGAATAAAAATGCGTTTGTCAACAGTTTTTTTCCCCTTTCTTGCCATTCTGCCATAAATTTTACATTTTATTGGATAAAAATGGGGAGATTCCTTCCTAAATCAACGATGTCCACCCAATTTTTCTGTCAATATGGATCTTTCCAATAGCATTATTTGCCTTCTCTGATTTATCCACTGCCGAATATCCCTTTAACGAATATCCCTTTAACGAATATCCCTTTAACGAATATCCCTTTAACAAACAACCCTTTAACGAATATCCCTTTAACAAACAACCCTTTAACAAACAACCCTTTAACGAACAACCCGCCAACCGTTATTGCTCTGACTGGATGTCGTTTCCTTGTCTTGCGATACTTTGTTTGTATTATATCCGTCCGGCAGTTTTAAAACCGGAAGTGCTGATTGCGCCTGACTCTTTTCCCCAGTTCCGATTTCACTCTTAACAATTGGTTTGGAGGCAACTTCCTCCTTCACAACGTCCTTCACAACGTCAGGAACTCTATTTTCCATAACCATATTTTTGGGTACTGTATTTTTGGAAACTGTATTTTTAGGTACAGTATTCATCTTCATCACAGGGAGTACTGTATGGGTATCACGTGTGATCGACTTTAATTCCGGGACTTTTTTCTGTTCCGTTCCCTTCGAAGGAACCGAAGAACTCAATAATTCCTCCATACCGCTATTGTCTCCGGCCAAAGACAGTTCTTTAAACGCGGAACTGACCTTGTTTTTTGTCACAGGCTGTATAACCATTTTTTCAGGAACAGCCGTTTCTGTTGCCACTGCGTTCGGGCTTGAAAATTTATTACGATTGCTAATATTGCTATCGTTGTTGCTGTTATTATAACTGTTGTTATAACTGTCGTTATTATCGCCGAGTACAACAGTGGAAGTTTCGGTAAACGAGAGAATCGGAAGATCCTCGACATTATTTTTTAGTTCCGGGACCGCTTTTTCAGGGATAATATATTCGTTGTTTTCCAAGTCATTATTTAATTGAAAAACAGCATTTTCGCGCAGTTGTGACGAAGTTATACTCTTTTCGTAATATTCCCGGGAGGCTTCACCAGTTCGGTTGACCTCGGCAGATTGAGAATAACCGGTTCCCCGATTTTGGCGAATGGGAGATGTATTTGCCATTGTAGACGAATACGCTTGTCCATTTTCCGCCGTTCCTCCATTTTTGCTTAAAATACGGGCCGTCTGTGTACTTGCCTGATTTTGCTTCGGAAGAAGATCATAGGAGACACTGTTTCCCTGTTCCCGCGACAACTTCTGTTCATAGGTGTTTTTGACTTTAGTATACAGAAGATTTTTTCCCGATTGATGAATGTTCTTTAATTGGGGTATCCTATCCACAAGTTCTACAGGATTTTTTTCCGACCATTCAGATATCGAACAGACAAAAGATACCGTCTGCTCAAAATTGGAATCGGCTATCTTGCCTAAAACCGAGGAGAAAACACGTCCCATTAATTCGGCTCCTACATTGTAGACCCGAACGAAACTGTCCGCACGGCATATTACAATCGGTTGGTCTTTTTCGTTTTTCGTATAACGTGTCTGGATCATGAGGACGATTTCACCCTCAATTTTACGATTGACAACCGGACCACGATAGGCTCCGCGACAATAGACCAGCATTGTATCCGCATCATGATAGACAATTTCGATCGTACCAACCGTTCCTCCGGTATCGTTAATGGCAAACTGATTCCGTGTGGTCCGCTTCATCGTGATTTGGGTATAGCCCAAATGTTCCCATAACGCTATAACTGCCTCCGGATAGATTAAAAAATAATCAAATAGTTCCGGATTACAATATCCACCCGCCATTGGAAGACGTCGAAACAGGGTATAATTGGAGACAACAGACTCAATCTTCTGACGATCCGTTCCTGATATACTGTTCCATGGTATCCTTTTAAGTGCTTCCATGGCACTATCTTTACTGGTGGACGCCTTCATTAATTCCGAAGTATCCGGAGTACCGTAATGGGCATTGCCCATTACCATTCCGGATGACGTTTGCGCTGTTGTCGTTGTTCCGGACGGGACTTGCCTCCGTTGACTGTTCGGGTTGACCTGCCCGGATCGTGACGTTGTTTGACGCGACGTCATTCCCTGATGTGTATTCGTTTGACTCGTTGAATTATTACCTAATAAATTACGCAATAACGGTTGGCTCTGACGTCGTTGTACGTTTGAATTCTGCTGTGTATTGCGATTCTCCTGGGCATATCCGGTAAAGCATACCATTGCAAATACAGCCAATAATGCTAAAGATAGTTTATTCATCAAACTCTCCAGATGTTCCCAATTGTTGCACCTAATTTAACTATATTTTCTATTTTGACTATTTTAAAATAATCGATAATAGAAACCCACTTTTCTCTTAATATCGACCAAAACAGGGGACTAACATCAGAAAAATTTGTTATAATGGTTTTAATCGTTATAAAGGACCTATAAATTAAAGATATCATAACGAGGCAATACAATAATTAACCAAATAATACAATAATTAACCAAATAATACATCGTATCGTTATTGCGCACAGTGGTATGATTCGGTAGACTATTGAGGTTGGGCTTTTAATTCAGGACAGTATAATAAAATTTATGTAACACAAATAGGAGGAGTGGATCCATGGCAATTTCGTTATCACAAATAATAGATTTTCTCGGAGCAGCCTATCCACTGGAGTTATCGGAGGAGTTCGATAATACCGGGCTTTTGGTAGGGCATCGGGGGAAGGACGTTCAAACAATAATGACGTGTTTGACGATTACCCCGGACACAATATCGGAGGCGGTGAAGGAAAAGGCGGATTTAATTGTATCCCATCATCCATTTCCATTTTTTCAGGAGAAGAAATGGACAAGTGATACGCCGAACGGTCGTATTCTATTATCATTAATAGAGTCGGGAATTGCCGTTTACAGTCCACATACGGCCCATGATTCCGCTCTTTATGGTATTAACGAGCAAATAGCGCTCCGTCTCGAACTTCAGACGATCCGTCCGTTAAAGGCTCTTGACCTTGAAGTACGACCGGAAATGCTGACCGGAATTCACGATCCCCAAATGCCCCTCGCTAATTATCGACAGATTCAATTGGGGATCGGACGAACAGGTTCGTTTCCCGAACCCATTACACTTCGGCAGTTTACGGATAAAGTTCATAATATATTTAACTGTCCGATGGTTCAAGTGGTTGGTGACGATCTCTCTTTAATTCGTAACGTTGCCATAGGCTGTGGGTCTGCCATAGATTTTTTAGAAGACGCAATTCGGGAAAAAGCGGATGTCTATCTAACCGGTGAAGCTAAATTTCATGACTGGCTCAAGGCACAGGAACTTGATATCGCGCTGGTTATGCCTGGACATTTTTATTCGGAACGATTTGCTATGGACGTTATGGCCGTTCGAATTTCGTCTGTGTTCCCTGATTTGACCGTCTGGGCCAGTAAAACGGAGAAGGATCCAATTCACTATTTGTAAATATTTTTTGCTCTATTGCAATTCCTTTTTTAACCGTGTATACTGATTTTTATTCAATCGTTTATTGTCATGTAGGGATAAACAGTATCAGTAACATAGAAAAAGGAGAAGCTCAATGGCCACTCAATTTACACGTCGTGAAGTACTCGGAACCGTTCTTTTAGGAACAGTCGCCAGCGCGACGGACATATCACTTCAAGGGGCAGAAACAGAATTTGTAAAACGAGAAGGTTTTAAAGGGAATATCAGACAGGCGGTTTCGCGATGGTGTTTCGGAAATGTACCACTTGACCAGTTATGCAAACAATGCAAAAAAATTGGTATGGTCGGACTCGACCTCATTCAGCCGAATGATTGGGAAACAGTTATTAAACATGGAATGATCGTAACCATGGGAAGTCTTCCGGGCGTAAATATACCCGATGGTATCAACTATACGGAAAATCATGAACGCATTATTGCCGTTTATGAAAAATACATTCCGATGGCCGCAGAAATGGGTGTTCCAAACTTGATTTCACTATCCGGGAACCGGAAGGGAATGGACGACGAAACCGGTATGAAGAACTGCGTTACCGCACTCAAAAAAATCATGCCAATTGCGGAGAAGTACAAGATCAATATTATGATGGAACTGCTCAACGGCAAAGATCATAAAGATTATCTGTGTGACAGTACCGCCTGGGGGGCCGAAGTCTGTAAAAAAGTCGGTAGTGACCGTTTCAAACTCCTCTACGATATCTATCACATGCAACGTATGGAAGGCGATATCATCTGGACGATCCGGAAATATTCCGATGTTATCGGCCATTATCATACTGCCGGATCGCCAGGCCGTAAAGACCTCGACGATCAACAGGAACTCTATTATCCCCCGATCATGAAAGCTATTCTGGAGACCGGCTATAAAGGGTTTGTCGCCCATGAATTCTCGCCGAAAAAAGGGTTCGAATCATTGTACAATGCTGTTAATATTTGTGATGTCTGATCCAAAACGAACGATTATTCTTCTGGCCACCTATAATGAAATGGAGAATCTGCCCGACCTGATTCAAGCAATACGTACTCGGGTTCCTGCCGCAGATATTCTGGTGGTGGACGATCAATCTCCCGACGGTACCGGCGTCTGGGTCGATCAGGCCCAAAAGAACGATGAACACCTCTTCTGTATTCATCGCTCCGGAAAACTTGGCCTCGGTACCGCTGTGATTACAGCCCTTCTCTACGCAAGGGATCATCACTACGACTACGCTGTTAATATGGACGCCGATTTTAGCCATCCGGTCGATAAAATTCCGGAACTCCTGGCCGCTATGGACGCAACTCCCGAAGCGCCTGTCGATGTGGCTATCGGGTCCCGTTATGTCTCGGGCGGTGGTGTTAAAGGATGGCCGTTCATGCGACGCTGTATGAGTCGTTGTATCAATCTCTATGCCAGACTCCTCCTCGGACTGTGTACAAAAGACAATAGTGGTTCGTTTCGATGTTATCGACTCGAATGTATCAAGCAGATCGATTTTTCCCGGTTCCGATCGTCCGGTTACTCGTTTTTTGAAGAGATCCTGTATCGACTCAAAAATAAAGGCGCTCGTTTCGTCGAGATTCCCATTCTCTTTATCGATCGAACCAGAGGATCTTCCAAAATCAATAAACGTGAAGCGTTTCATGCGCTTCGTATTATATTTGAACTCGGTTTCAAAAAGGAAAAACATTCATGAAAATACGTAATTTTTCTTTATTTTCCGTTAGTCTGTTTTTAAGTGCTTTAATTCTGTCAGGAATGATTTCCATTGTACAAGGAGAGACAGACATGAAGAAACAGCCACAGGCGGTCCAGGAATGGATCTGCTTCGGAACGCAGACAGGGGCTCCCACGGAAGCCATGAAAGATGATAATGTTCGGGCAAGTGAAGGCATCTATGTCGGACAATTTAATGTTTCACAAAATAATTCTATGGCTCGAATCAGTGATGTTAAATTAGCCGAACCTATGTTGAGTTCCAATTTTTTCGCCTCCGACCGAAAACGCGGTATTCTCTATGTCAGTGGACTGCGTAAAAAGGAAGACGGACAAAACAGCGTTTATGCCTATCGTTTTGACAGCAAAACGGGTACTTTAACCTATATGAATCATCAGTCAACCAACGGCAATGGAGTCTGCCACGTCTCAATTTCTCCGGATGGAAAATACCTGGCCGCCTCGAATTACAGTTCAGGCGACTTCGCCATTTTCCCGATTAAGGAGGATGGTACTATCGGTGAAATGACAGGTTTCGTGAAGAAGCCGGGTGGGGGACCGAATCAATGGCGCCAAAAAAGCGCGTTTGGACATTCCGCCTATTTTCTTCAGTATAAAAATAAAACGCGCGTACTAATGTGTGATCTCGGGTCCGACAAGGTTTATATTCAGATCCTGGACGAAAAAACAGGTAAAGTCTCGGATGATCCGGATGTCCCCGTTTTAAAGACTCCCGATGGCTCCGGACCTCGCCATTTGACGTGGATGGAAACTAAAGACGGAAATATTGTCGTCTTCGTTCTCAACGAACTCGATTCGACTGTATCGGCCTTCGAACTCAATTTCGGAAAAACGGACAGCGATAAATTGCAAATGACCGAACTCGGTTCCTGGTCCACAATTCCCAAACAGCTTCGCAAAAAATTAACAGACGAAACCACACGAGTCGACGGGAAAAATTTCCTCTACTCGAATAAAACGGCAGAAATTGAATTTCTTAATTTGAAGAAACCGGTTATCTATGCTTCCAATCGTGGTCATAATACCATTGCCGTCTTCGACGTCTCCGATTTCCTTCAGCCAAAACAGGGCTCCACTCCTAAATTGATTCAATATCAAGCGACATTCGGCGCATTTCCACGATTCTTTACTTCCGTACCGACTGGTAATTACATGATGGTTAGTAACAAACGTTCCGGAACCATCTATACATTCCAAATCAATCAAAATAGTGGCAGACTTAACCCGATCAATCTTGGTCCGACAAGAATCGCCTGGTGTATTGCCATGGCTTTTTTCCCGGTCCAAAAATAAAGGGATAACATTCGACCGACTGGACTTTTGCCCGCATTGCCCGGGCACAACGGTTCGCCGCGAATTTTCGACTGGTTCCGTTAAAAACAGGTAACCGTTCACGGATATAAAGTGAAACCATTGATATAATATGAAACCACGGATATAAAGTGAAACCACGGATATAATATGAAACCATGGATAACACTGATTTTCACGGATAGTTTTTTAGCAAACAAACTTTTTATGATAAAATTATTTATTATCATAGATAAAAATGTTTCGTTTGTTATTGTAAAATATTGTATTTTACGGCAGACTATCGGTGGTTATCAGTGGTTATCTGTGTTTATCTGTGATTTCAAAATCGTTCGTGAATGGTTACGGATAACATTCGACCGACTGGACTTTTGCCCGCATTGCCCGGGCACAACGGTTCGCCGCGAATTTTC
>CAYUAP010000143.1:0-11945 GCA_964442735.1 uncultured Planctomycetaceae bacterium
CTTGAACGGATTCTTTGTCAATAGCGCCCGACTCGGTAATCGAGGTACTGCTGTTAAAGAACTCCAGTACCGGTACCGTTTCCAGTGTCCAGCGATAACCCATTCTGTTTTCGAGCGGAACAGGATTCAAGTTGTCATAACTTCGAATATGTTGCCAATGTATACCGCCACACGATGTGAACAAATCTTCTATCTGCTCCAAAATTTGCCCATTGGTATATCGAACCGGATTTGCCGAAGATCCACCCTGCAAACCTTTTGGGCCTCCGGTTATGAATGGAGGCGATGTCATCGGCGGTGAACCGCTCTTTGGTGTTCCACCTCCTTTTCCGCCACCTGATCCCGATCCATTTGTAGGGCAACAAGACTTTGTGCAAATCGGCTTTTTCGGTGGTTTCGGATCGTATGTACCTGGAGTTGTATCGCAATCGGCGTATCCGGTGTAAGTGGATGTGTTCGATCCGGAGTCGCCATCGGCTTCCATAATGGGACCAAGTGCGGAATAAACCGCCTCCGGCAGCGGACAGGGCGGCGCCATCAATCCTAATGTTAGTATCGTTCCGTCATTGTTCGCAAGTACCCATCGACTTCCAAGTACCGTATCCGGAATCTTCATCTGCGTTCGAAAGTCATCTGTGTAAAATGGTGTCAGATCAATCGTGTAATTCTCCTTGGAATACGAATAAACCCGACCGATCATGCTGTCATTCAATCTAATCTGTGCCATAATTTTGTTCCTTTATTTTTGCTTGTTTTATAAATGAATAAAAAGTTGTATTACTCAACTGCAATCGAAACGAATTCTTCCGAATTGCCAATTTCAGGTGAAGTAATATGAAGCTGATAATCTTCCAGTTCTTCCGATTCGCGATTCGAGAAGACCAGACGCGATCCGACCAGGCACGCTTTATAGCAGTTGGCCGGTGTAATGATCTCCTGAAGTTCACGCGTTTGAGTATGAAACAGAAGAGTTGTGTACACTTCTTCCGTATTCCGCCCTGTCAGAAGCAGTCGTTCATGATCGTTCGGATCGTAAGAGACTCGCGAAACATCAAGCAGTGACGTTGTGATTCGATAACGAACATGAAACGCCCGGTCGATCAGATCGAGTCTTGAACCGCCGAAACAGCAGAACTTCGAATTAACGAATCCCGTTCGACAGGCCGGAGGTCCGATCTGCTGCGGAGTCGAAAGCGATTCCCACGATTCGCCCGTCATCTGATAAAGATGATAATCGAACCCGTTTGCGTGCGGAATCCCGGCGGTAAACGTCAGCGTCAAAATCTGATCCTTCCGAAAGAACGTCGGATTACAGAGAATCGCGTCCCGAGCCATTCCGGTCTGAATGGTCGTGATCTGCTTGCTTGTCCAGTCTGCCCAAGCCATTCGCCAGGGCCGATAGCTCATCTGTCGCCCTGGATCCTTCCATTCAGGATGATAACCGATCAACTTCGTAACCGGCTCCTCGTTCCAGCAGAACAACAACTCATTCCCGTTATAAAACGGCATGTGCGTCTTCTGCGACAAATTACTGAATACTCTCGTCGTTGCCATAATGACAATCCTTTCCTTCGCGGATAGTTTATTTACCCCTGACTTCCGATCCGCTCGCGATATGTCAGCGGTGGGGGATATTTCCGTCGTAAAAGTTATTGTTATTGTTCAATGTTCTGAAGTAATTCAACCGTTTTCTCGAATTGAACACCGGATGGTTGATATCCCAATGTAAAGCAGACTCGTTCAATAAATAGCTCTGTACGCTGGGTAATTTCCTGCCATGAAGTTGGAAGTACATGTGATCTGAACTTTTGAAGATCGGAAATCACCATGCTTTGCATTCGATTGAGCAATTCATGATTTTCACATGATTGATATAGCGGGTCATTCTTTATCTGATCAAGACATTCCTGCATGGGACGATCCACCGAAATAATAAAAGGGTGATTCCACGCCTTCATAACATCGGGAATCATAATCGAGAAAAGGGGATCACTTCCACAATAATAGGGATAGACCGATCTGTTCTTTTTGGAGTATCCATTGGAATACTGTTTTGAAGCCCAATATCGTAAAAGATTGATGCGATCTACCGCTGGAAGTTTTGCTTTCAGTGTTATTCGATCATAACAGTTTTCGGCAAGAGTCGCGGAAAAATACTTCTGCTTGTTTTCAGAGGATTCGTACCTGTAAGGCGCTGCGGCAATTCCAAGTTGATGAAGACCATCCCAAAGCAAATTCATTCCACAGCCGGGTAATCCGACAATCGCAATACAGGGAGACTCCACTGTTTTGTCAAGGATGGAAGCGGCTCCTTCAAAGTTTCGTGTATTAAACGAACGTTGTGTAATATCGCTTGTTCCACCGGTTTGTGTTATCAGCCATTGATCAGGGACGTACAAACCGGAAGTCATTGTTTCATGCAGAACGCCTAAAAAATGATCGATATGATGCGGAACATTAAAAGATTTTGCCGAAGTAAGATGACAGTATACTTTTTCAATCATTTGTCTTCCCAAAATCCCGTAACAATGCGTTCGATTAACATTGAATGGGCGATAAACATGCTCTGATACTTTTCGCGGAAGACATCTGTCCATGTGAATATGCTGGCCTCCGAGATAAAACATTTGCGTATCGACTGGAAGTTCACGACAGAACGCTTCGCAATTCTCTCGAAATGCCGGGAGGCACAGGGCGTCATCTTCCATGATTAAAACAGTGTTGATACCATGATCAAGGCAATGCCGCAATATGGATACGTGAGATCGAAAACATCCCCAGGCTCCAGCCCCGCTCATCCAGTCTTTGGGGCGATCTTCGGCTCTCCCGTTCACCGCTCCGAAACGTTCAGGTTTTGCAAATGGCCAGTCAACCGGAAGATCGAAATAGAATCGATCAAGACGATCCGTTCGCCGATCCAGATTGATGACATAAACCTTTTGAAACATGTCTTTTAGCATAATTGATTCCCGATTATTGTTTCTGGTTGTTAATATGTACTTGTTTGGGATTACCATTTTTCGAGGGGACATTTCTCTGTTCCCATCGCGATTTTATTGGTGAGAGGAACTTCACCAAGATTGACCTTACATCCGCAGCATTGACAGGTACCGTTTTTACTCTCATAACGCTCGCATGAAACGCAATACCTATTGAAAATACATCGAATTTCCTCACTGGAACGTACCGGTCTGCCCGATTTAATCCAACGGGATAAAGCGCGAACATAGTGAGCTGCTTTCCCGCAAATCGTTTGTTTTTGATTTTCTTTAAGGGTCATGATTTATCCTCCTCGGTGATATTCATTGTTTTCACAGTATTGAAGACTTTTTCACGGGTCGTCCGCAGTTCCTGAAGCAAATCAGCAATGGTATTCTGGTCTGCTTCACGCTGTTCGCCAAATTTGTGAATTTCGAGAATAAGTTCTTCTATACGTTTATTCTTTATATCGATATCCTCTTGTGTTTTCGGAAGAATGTGTTTCATATACATCCATATGACGAGAAATAATGCGGTTCCAAAGCCGATTTTCTCCAATGGAAGTTCGAACAGTTCCGGGACATTTGCAAGGGCGGTAATTGACCCTGACAAAAACAAACATTTGGCCGCGTCATACATTGGAATCTCCTTGATTTAATGCATTGGAAAAGGATACCTGTTTAATATCCGAAACATGATTGTATATGGAATCTTTCTCTCCAATAAAAGTATCGGATCTGCGATACATTGAAGGGTTTTGTTTTCGATACGTGGAATGTCCCTGATCGTCATGATCGACAAGACTGGGCTGATGATGTAAATACCACCAACCATGCTTGACCAACCACGCCGGTACGACGACATCGTCCCCCATATCGGAGTCTCGATTAAAGTCTTTCGCTGATAACATTTCTGTCATCGCCGCCGGATTCCAAAGCCATGCCAATGCACCACAAAAATGTTTGGTTTCAATGGAAGCGAGTAAATGATCCCGATTCCCCGCAAATAGTCTCTTCCTTGTAAATTCACACAAGTACAATGATATCAATCCGATTCGTCCTTTGACCAAAGGTACAAGGACTTCATTTGTATACCGTGCAATATCGAGACAAACAGTAATATCGTCTTGAAACGTCAAGACAGGCCGTTTGTTGCCGTATTGCGATAACAGTGTGGTACGCATTCCAACCAGACCTGACAGAGGACTTCGAAGCTGTTTATCTTCATAGACAAATGGCTTTTCGAAACCGCCTTTGGCCAGGCTTTGCAAAGTTGGAGTTAGTGTATCGACTTCCCGTTTTGAAGTGAGAACAGACACAATAACGCCTGTTGTTGGCATTTTTATTCTCCTGTTATTTTATGCAGTGGGAAAAGCAATTTTCATTGGCGTTAATGAAATGTCCGATTGACTCGTTCTTTCCGCTTCCACCATACAAATGGCAAACGCATCCGCATAACGCCCCTGACAGGCCTGAGTGAATGTTTCGAAACTCTCCCAAACGATGGAGGCGGGTTCGCCCTCGTATTTACCAGTTTCCCAATATTTCCCCCAAGAACCCTGATGGGCGATATATTCAGTTCCATCGTCTTCCTTGCGATAGGCGACCCGACTTGTTGCGTGCATCCAACCACCGCTGTTCACTGCCGTTTTGATTTTGCCGGTATATCGCGTCTGTTGGGATACCGCGACACTGTTTCCGAAGACAATCGGATAACCGGCGGCAACACAATCGAAAACGATCCTTGCCAGTTCGCTTCCCTGATAATCACCCAAATAACAGGCGGCGATCTGAAATTTTTCTGCAATCGTTAGTATCTCTTGAGTGTATGAAGGAGGATTGCGCAGCGAGTCTTCATACGAACCAGCCTTATCGACGGGAAACATTCCACGTTTGTTGGCGCAGGTCAACATCATGGAGAGCGATGCTCCTTCACCACGATAATTGGCGTCACGTTTACCGAGATCCCAGGTATAATACGGATTGAACCGCTGGAATTTGAACGCATAGCCATCAGCCAGGTGCATGAGTAGCATGGCATTGACCGCGTTATTCGTCGCGCAGCCTGCGCAGGAACCGCGATTCCCCTGATTAAAATCAAGCCAGTCGATCTTGAAATGCTTTGCGATTTGCCACGGCCAGAAGCAAAATCCCTGACTGCGAAGTGAATCACGAATCTTTCTCTGCTCGGCAACCCTTGACGAAAAGCTTTCCCAGGAAACGACAACAGGTTGGTTCGTCATTTCCCGCTGTTCATGTTCATTCCAGGTTCCCTGTAGTTCCATCCAGTTTTGAAAGCCCGATTCTTCATGGCTTTCCGGAATCCATCCGTTTGTTATAAAAGTGTTATTTGTCATTCTATTATTCCTTTTTGTTAAGTGTTTTGCTTCTCTTTATCTCCGAAAGAGATAAAACGATTGAGGCGTGGTGCATTGTCCATTTTCACAAGAGGAAACTTTTGTGCCCGGGACAGTAATTGTTTGCGTATTTATCGCGTTGGGGTCCTGATTTACTGTTTCTAATACTGTCTGAGCTGCCGATTTATTTATTACTTTCGTTTCCTCTTTCGTTGGGGTGATATCCTGAAGCGGCGACATAAACAGGTTTGATAATTCGAAAAGCAGTTTTTTGAGATCAGGAAGAGAATCATTATTATCGCTGAGCTGTTCCTGCATTTTCTTACTCAATGCGACAAGGAATTCCTGCCAGTCGGTTACTGCTGTTGGCGATGCTTTCGCAAGCGCTGCCGTCAGTGAAATTTGAAGTTGTGTTCGAGCGTTACTTGCCGTTTGAATCACTCCCTGATCGATACTTTCGGAAATTCGTTTAAAGCATCTTCCGATTAGTGTTTTTTCAGACTCGATATTTTTACTCTTTACCAAAGTTGGAATTTCCTTCGCAAGCCATTGTGCCAAGTCTTTATTTGGAACAGGGATTGGTTCCGGATTCGGAGGATCCGGTTCTCCGCTGTCATTTATTAATGTTGCGGTCAACTGATGAGGATGATCGTCGCAAATAATCGCCGCGACAATGGTATACGTTCCCTTGTTGGATGTTGCGAAATACATACGGGCAGAACCACTGTCTACTGCGAAAGTGAGATTTCCGGAATCGGAGGGTGTTACGATCCAGGAAGCGATTTGCGGCGGCGATATTTCAAACACGGCCAATGTTCCCGGAACAATTTGTGTTGGTCCCTTTAACTCCTGTGCTTTTAACGGAACGAGTCCGAGACAAAGCAGCATCATGCAAACGGTAATATGTTTCATTTCTTTTTCTCCTAAAATGGGAGGGAAAGACCGGCCAGGACGGATAATAATATGAATGAAACACGTCCTTAAAACCGGTTCGTTTCCCTCGATCTGTCTTATTTATTCTGCAGCTTTTTCAGCGAGTTTATCAGCCCGATAATTCGAGTCGCCAAAACAAGCAATGTAAACGGCGTAACCGCTTCACAAGGCTGAATCATTGAATTGTGACAAAGCTTGTGAAGTTCGTCTTCACTTGCCGATTCGAACAGAAGCCCGTCTACTTGCAGATGTTTGGCCACAAGCGAGTAAAAATAATGGAACAGTTCGTTGTTCGATACAATATATTCCAGTTGCTCGATCAATTTGTCGTCCATTTTCCACTGGTTTGCGGCTGCCATCGGCTTGAGTAACGCAATAAAATTACTCACAACTTTTTTGCACGATTCCTCATTGTTGAGTGCATAAGGTTTAAAAACCATTTGCAATACGAATTTGATGTACTTAAACATGATTGTGTCTCCCTAAATGTAAATGTTAAATGTTGGATGGAACGTCCATCCCTCTTTTTACGACAGCGTAGGCCAGCAGTTCATAACTGTAGATATCCACTGCGTAATAATACCTTGTTTCTCCCGCCTCAAGCGGTGCCGGATCGTACCATAATCCTCTTGGCTCATACATGACGATGAAGTCATTCTGCGAACATACCTGCGCATAACTTGAAACGGGCTCATTTGACCAGCCAAGATAGAAGGTATCCCACTCTTCAATATCATAATGGACTTCGACGCATGATTTCGCGTAATTGTACGAGGCTTGTAAAATGTTATTCATGACATTCCTTCAATATCTTTCTGACACCATCGACAAAGCGAAGAATCGTTAAATCTTCCATATCGTTTCGGTCCTCATGTTTAAAACGGTTACATCCATAAAGAGGAGCATTCTGTTCATTGCAATTGCCGCGACGATATCGTTGTATCCAGTCTTCCATACACCCCGTTTTATAATGGTTAACGGCAATGATATTATAAAGCGGCAATTTACCCGCTTCCCAATACTGTTCCCTGCCAATGGGGCGGCCATCTTCGCGAACACAATCGGGCGTTGTATATACGCGATGACTGGAAATCATTTCTTCCAAACACGCCGGTTTAAAAATCGACTTGATCCCACGTGAGTAAACATAGTCATCCTTTGCCCTCCGCGTATAATTCTCAAGTATCAAACCTTTCGGTTTAACGACATGATCATTCGCACCGAACCATTTCCAATGCGCGATAAGACCGCCGTAGTCCGCAAAATACTCCAAAAGAATATTGAGATTGTCCTCTTTCGTGCCGTAAAGGAATTCGTCACTGTCCAAAAATGACAACCATTTTGTATATGGACCATATTGATCAACAATCCATTGATAAGCGCCCATTTGCGCTAATTGCTCGTCATTGGTAATGTGGTGGACATAAATCTCATCACGAAATGGAAGCTGATTAATTTTTTCTTCCGTCCGATCTTCGCATTTATGCAGAGCAATAACAAAACGGCCAAAACCAACAAGTTTATGAAAAGCGAGCCATTCCTGGATGTAGTCCTCCTTATCGCGGACGATGGCTCCCAAGGTTAAATTAACCTTCGAGAGGCGTCCAGGAACATGACCGTGCATTTCAACAGGAAAGAAAGCACATCGACAATACGGTATAATCGTTTTTTGCACTTCTGTTCGAACGACCTCTTTCGGAATTATTCGTTCGGCGACAAATGAACCGAATTTATCAACGAGATTTTGGTAAAGTTCCGTGTCGTGAACATTTTTATCACTCCATAATTTTTCAAAATTCGGTATCGCGGGTAGAATGTCTATTTCGCAGTTGGCCGTCAACTTAACGACACGTTCCCCGTTTCCTTCATGACAAAGCCACAAAAGTTTCCAATGCTGTTTGTACCCGGACATAAATCGTCGAACGGCTTTCAGGACTGTTAATACATTGTTCATCGAATAATAGTTTTCATGCCGAACAAAATAGACCGTATCTCCTTTACTCATTACAGAACGCAGATCAGCGACTTTTTGTGAATACGATTTCTTCAATTCGTCCAGATTATGAATATGTGACTCGGGATCGTTTTCATGAACACAGGCGATGGACGCTCTCTTGTTATAAAATTTTCCATCATTGTTTTGCATCAAATCGTCGATAAACGAATTGAAATTCGTGTTCAAATAGAAAGAGACAGCGTCCGCTCCAGACCAGATATAATCAAAAGGCAGATGTTTCTCTCCTTCCTCTTTTTTCTTGCGCAATCCGTAATTCTGCAGTACAGACGCAACAAAACAGTTGTCTCCCAAAATAACAATGGACATGGTTTAATCCTCACTTTCGTTTGTCTCGCCAGTTTTGTCCCGGCATATCGTTTTGTATAATTCTTTTTCTTCCGAACGAAGCTCCAATCCAATTACGAGTAGTCTCCCTTCGGTATCAAATATTTGTTTTAAAGTCCGTTTTTCTTCTTCAGTGAAATCGTTCCGTTGAAGAAGCACCAAATGAATTCTTTCCTGGTTATTCAAATTTAGATCTCCTTAAAGTTGATATTGATTGACGATCATTCTTCGGGCAATTTCGATATCAAGCCATTCGCCAAGTTCGTCGTCCCATTCCCTTTTCAGGAAGGGTTGAATTCCATCTCCAACGGAAAACGTCATTTCACCGAGAAGAATTTTGTTTCCAATGCTGTAGAAGTCAACTCGGACAAACGGGAACGGTTTCGAAAGAGTAGTCGCGTACTCCTTCATTTTTTCGAATGCTGCTGGTTTTTCGATTTCCGGATTGATCTCATGATGAATAAAACGATAAGGAAGTACATTCCAGTTTTCGTCAAATTTGGTGATGGTTCGGTTTCCGTTCTGATGAGCCGAGACAATTCTGATCTTGTTGTGAAAACACCAGAATTTATAATCTCGCAGTTCACCGACTTGCGGATCGGTCAGATGCTCTTCGGCAATAATTTTCGAATCCACGTTCAATCCAGACCAGCCGAGGAATTGCCAGTAAGGATGACTTTCCGGCTGGCACCAGCGATTGAGTCTCGATATCGCTTCATCTTGATTCAGAAGGTTTTTGTTCGGAACGATGATCTGCTGACGATATCCCCAATTGACCTTCAAAACAAAAGAACCGGGGAGCGATGGGAATTCAATATCTTCTCCCCGATCCCAGACACCATAAAGATCAGCGTTATGTCCCGGACCGATCATCGAATTTACCCAGGCTTTGACCAGATATTTATCCGTGCACCGAGTGATCACTGGATCATGATAGAACATCTTATACCACTGCATTTTTTCGTTAAATGTTCGCGGATTATCGAGATTCAGCTCGTACCCGAGATGTTCCCTAAAAACCTTCTTCAGGTATTCGGTCTTCTCCTTTTGTGACCGATTGTCTATGCATTTCATTGATAATACTCCTATAACATATGTGTTGCGTTATATGTTTTGTGCTATTGTATTCCACGCCACTCATCAAAAAGTGAGGTCTTCTACAATGGGATGCTGTTGCATAAAAAAAGTGAAATGGAACGAAGTAAAACACGTAACTCATTGTAATACAAGGAGATAAAAATTTACAAATTCATATATTCTGTTGCATAACGTTGCAAAAAATGAAACGCAACGACCAAAAACACCTCAATCTTCCTAAATTTGTATGTCATTCGCTACAAGAGTATAATAATAGAGGAATATTATAAATAAGTGCTCTTAATAGATATATAGTTGATTATATATCACTCCATAAATAACATAACGTGCCAGATCATGAATTATGTACGGTTCTTTTTGACATTTATGACTCTCTTTGGCCGGATTTCCTTCGTAATTTTGTTCATTCAGAAAAATCGTCCATTTTGGCTGTTGCGTTTCAGTTTGCACAAAATTATGCAACGGAACAGAAGAAAAATAAAAATTGTATCTCTTTGCTATGTCACATGTTGCGTTTTCAATACCGTTCCGTTTCACTCATTTTTATGCAACAGCCTCCCATTGTAGGGAGACACTTTTTTCGAGTGTTTTTCATGGGATTTCCTTGTATTTCACATTAATAGTGGGATTAGGGCTCAGGAGCCATATATATCCCCCACCGCTGACCTATCGCGAGCGGATCGGAAGTCAGGGGCAAATAAACTATCCGCGAAGGAAAGGATTGTCATTATGGCAACGACGAGAGTATTCAGTAATTTGTCGCAGAAGACGCACATGCCGTTTTATAACGGGAATGAGTTGTTGTTCTGCTGGAACGAGGAGCCGGTTACGAAGTTGATCGGTTATCATCCTGAATGGAAGGATCCAGGGCGACAGATGAGCTATCGGCCCTGGCGAATGGCTTGGGCAGACTGGACAAGCAAGCAGATCACGACCATTCAGACCGGAATGGCTCGGGACGCGATTCTCTGTAATCCGACGTTCTTTCGGAAGGATCAGATTTTGACGCTGACGTTTACCGCCGGGATTCCGCACGCAAACGGGTTCGATTATCATCTTTATCAGATGACGGGCGAATCGTGGGAATCGCTTTCGACTCCGCAGCAGATCGGACCTCCGGCCTGTCGAACGGGATTCGTTAATTCGAAGTTCTGCTGTTTCGGCGGTTCAAGACTCGATCTGATCGACCGGGCGTTTCATGTTCGTTATCGAATCACAACGTCACTGCTTGATGTTTCGCGAGTCTCTTACGATCCGAACGATCATGAACGACTGCTTCTGACAGGGCGGAATACGGAAGAAGTGTACACAACTCTTCTGTTTCATACTCAAACGCGTGAACTTCAGGAGATCATTACACCGGCCAACTGCTATAAAGCGTGCCTGGTCGGATCGCGTCTGGTCTTCTCGAATCGCGAATCGGAAGAACTGGAAGATTATCAGCTTCATATTACTTCACCTGAAATTGGCAATTCGGAAGAATTCGTTTCGATTGCAGTTGAGTAATACAACTTTTTATTCATTTATAAAACAAGCAAAAATAAAGGAACAAAATTATGGCACAGATTAGATTGAATGACAGCATGATCGGTCGGGTTTATTCGTATTCCAAGGAGAATTACACGATTGATCTGACACCATTTTACACAGATGAATTTCGAACGCAGATGAAGATTCCGGACACGGTACTGGGAAGCCGATGGGTACTTGCGAACAATGACGGAACGATACTAACATCAGGATTGATGGCGCCGCCCTGTCCGCTGCCGGAAGCGGTTTATTCCGCACTTGGTCCCATCATGGAAGCCGATGGGGAGTCCGGATCGAATACATCCACTTACACCGGATACGCCGATTGCAATGAAGTACCCAATATAAGCAATCCGGAAACACATGATGATCCGTGTCCGGAGGACGCATGTTGTCCTGCCGACGGGGGAGACAGGTCCAATAACGATCGTAACAGTCCGGGTACCATGCCTTCCGGACCGGGAACGATGACCATGTATCCGGTGCAATACAAAAATGGTCAGATTGCGGAAAACATCATCGAATTGAGCACGTCGTGCGGCGGGATCAAATGGTCGCACAACCGAAAATTCGATAATTTGAATCCGGTTGCGCTCGAATACCGATTGGGCTATCGCTGGAAACTTGAAACCGTACCGACTCTTCATTTTTTCAACAGCAGTACCTCGATTACCGAGTCGGGCGCTATTGACAAAGAATCCGTTCAAG
>CAYUAP010000144.1:0-11937 GCA_964442735.1 uncultured Planctomycetaceae bacterium
GCGGACGTCTCGTCCGCAATGCCGGGGAAACAGGCGTCTCGCCTGTTTTATTCCCCTAAATGAACTCCTAAATGAAAGTGTTGACTACCACCTAGATTTTATCGTTCCGAACTTTTGTGGAGGAAGAAGCTGTTTGCACACTAGCTTTTTGAATACGTTCGGCCGCCTGAATTTGGGCTCGTGCTGCTTTAGCCGCCAAGGACAAATTCTCTTTTACGAGTACCGCGATTTGATTACGAAGTTCAAGGACTGTTTCCTTCGCTTTATCCAGTTTCGATTTAACGAAATCTCGCTGTTGGGTCATTGTGGCTAGTTCTGATGTCAATCTTGTTTGTTGTCCGCTCCATGTTTCCAGTTTATTGTCTTTTTTCTTCTGATCGTAAATCGCCTGATTTACAAAGGGCTTGACTTCAGCAGAAATTTCGGTACCCATAGCCACAAGTTGGTCAACAAGAACAATATTGATATTATTTAAGGCGCCTTCTTTTCGGGCAATAATGGTATTAATGGCATCTCTTTTGATAAACGCTTTTTCCAGTAAAAATGTATAATCGACAGGAACTCGTTTGAGTTCGTCCGCTTTATTCATTTCTGCTGGGGGAAGTTCCATCAATTCTGTTGGCGTATAGGATGTTTTCGCAAAATACTCTTTATCCTGTTCCGAAAGTGTCGCGACAAATTTTGGATTCATTTTACTAAAAGTAATCATATCGTCCGGAGAATCAGATGGAAGACGATCCACACAGATAATCCAGCTTTGTTTAGCTTTTACAGATTGGTCTATTCGTGCTATTTCGGCTTCGTTTAACGTTGTGACGGAAGTTAAACTAACCTCGAAATTTTTGATATTAACAACACGGAAGGCTCCCAAATAAATAGAGCCTGTTCCTGGTGTCGTTTGATCCGTTATCTCCTTTTCTGGAGATACGTCACTCTTGTTATTGACTTGAAATTTTGAACCGCTGTCGAAAACATAAACAAGTCCGTTTTCATGAACCCCATGCCAATCGTAATTAGGGCCGAGAAGAAAACTTGTCGTAACAACACCCTTGTTATTTACCATCTGTTTCGGTTCACAATTGACCCAGACTTTACCTGCCGCGACACTGCCACACCTTTTGATCGCTTCTTTATTCTCTGTGTTTCTATATTGCCAATATCCACCGAATAATATGCGAATTCTATCGCTTTGAGCCTGAAAACCCAACTTCTCCCAATCCATTTCCTTGTTTTGGGGATTTCCATGAATCTCTACCTTCAGTTTGTCTACCTCGGTTAGGAGATCTTCATACTGTTTTTCAAGCTTAACGAGCTTTTCTTCCCAGTTTTTATTTAGAAGAAAACGCTGTGAATTAAGCCAGACATAGACGATTCCAGTGATCACCAGAAGTATTAAAAGAACTTTATTCCATACACTCATTTTAACTCACACCGCCATGTATTAATGTTTTACAGTCTCTGGTATTACCTGAAAGGCTACCGAAAGTTTTACTCTATTTAATGTCGAAGTTTGCCGTTCGACCCGTCTATACTAATTATAATCAGTAAATTTTTTATAGCGTGTAAAAAAAATAAAAAATACAGATAAAAAATCTTTTTTACAAAAACTATACCGATAATAACGAGATTTTCGACCATTTTGATCGTCCTTTAAGTCTCTGTATTTTTTATATCTTGCATAATACCCGCAATACGAACTTTTGTCAAGAAAGAAAAAGGGGGGGAATGAAAATATTTATTCTATTTTTTTTACGAGGCCTTCGTAATCGTTTTAATTAAAAAAACCGATTTTTGTTTACTGATCCGTTTATATTGTTTTAGAACTGTATTTTAGGAAATTGTTAATGGTTAATTTATTTTTGTATGAATTTTCTCTTCCATCATAAAAATTCGAATAATTTATCAGGGTAAACTTGAAATACGATGAAAATGCGTTTAAAATATCAGGGTAATCTTTAACAGGAGGAATTTTGTGGGTTTGGGAGAATGTGGTATTGGGAGAATGTGGGTTTGGGAGAATTATGACACGGTCCCAATATTACATTTGTGTCACCATTAAAAGTCAGGAGATATATTATGTTTTATAACGCAAATAACAGGCGGTATTATTTTTGGGCGCGAAATATTATTCTTTTTTATTTAGTATGTATTTTATGGTCGAATTCAGTGGCACAAGCGCAACTTCAGCAGGTCAAGCCGGAGGAGGTCGGTCTGAATTCGGAGTGTCTGGCGTTTATCGATCCGTTAATTGAAGAGAGCATAGCCGAAGGCAATACACCGGGCGCGGTTGTTGTTATTGGACGTGGGAACAAGATCGCGTTTGCGAAAGCGTATGGCAATCGTCAAGTCAAGCCGGCAGTCGAAACCATGACCTTGGACACGCTGTTTGACCTCGCTTCCGTTTCGAAGGTGGCCTCGACGGCAATCTGTACGAATATTCTGATTGATCGGGGACTATTGAACGTTGATGATTCTATTATTAAATACTTCCCGGAATTTGCTTCGAATGGAAAAGACAAGATCACCGTTCGGCATTGTCTGACCCATACAGCCGGACTACCTCCGGACAACAGTATTAAAGACTATATTGACTGTAGTCAGGATCAAATTTGGTCGAATATTTGCCGACTGAAATTGGAAAAGGATCCGGGCGTTCGATTTGCCTATAGTGACGTTGGTTTTATTGTTTTAGGGAAATTAGTAGAAAAAATATCCGGGAAACCGTTGGATGTTTTTGCACGGGAGAACATCTACGGTCCCTTGGGGATGAAGGATACGACCTATAATCCGGGACCGGCATTACGGGCACGAACGGCGTCTACGGAGAAACGTCGTCCGGAAGATAAAGACTGGATTAAGGGGGTTGTACACGATCCGCGTTCTTTTGCCATGAATGGAGTGGCGGGTCATGCCGGTCTGTTTTCAACGGGACTTGATTTAGCCATTTTAGGGGCGGCTCTTTTGAATCAGGGATCTCTTAAACCGCAGAACGTCTCCGATTCTCCTATCGCGATTATGACGCCGAAGGCATTTCAGGCAATGAATACACCTCAATTTGTAACTTCTGGGGTTCGCAGTCTTGGTTGGGATAAACGGTCAAGTTATTCGGGAAATCGTGGTTGGTTAATGACACCATCTGCATTTGGTCATGGTGGTTTTACGGGAACCGCATTTTGGATTGATCCGGACAACGATCTTTTCGTTGTTTTTCTAGCAACGCGTCTGCATCCGGACGGAAAGGGAGGGGTAAACGCGCTTGCGGGAAAAGTCGGTTCCATTGCGGTCGATTCCATTATTGATCGGCGAACAAACGAGGATTTTAAGGCTATTCGGACTACGACGGCCAGCATGGTCTGGCGTTCGAAAAAGTATCTTGACTTAACCGATAAAAGTGTTTTGAACGGTATTGATGTTCTGGAACGGGAGAAATTTGCTCTTTTAAAAGATAAAAATGTCGCTTTAATCACGAATCAGACGGGAATCAATCGAAGGGGGGTTTCGATTCCGAAACTGTTATTGGAAAATGGTGTCAAGGTTATATCACTTTTGAGTCCGGAACATGGCTTGAGTGGTAAATTGGATCAGAGCAACATTGACGATACGAAGGATCCCGAGACCGGTCTTCCTGTTTACAGTCTTTATGGGGATACTCGACGTCCTACTATTAATATGATGAAGGGGGTCGATACCATTGTTTTTGATATTCAGGATATTGGTACTCGATTTTATACCTATATTAGTACGATGGGGGGGGCCATGCAGGCGGCGGCCGATTTGGGAGTGAAGTTTGTGGTTCTCGATCGCGTCAATCCAATTGGGGGGGATCTGGTCGAAGGTCCCATGCTTGATCCCGGCTATGAATCGTTTGTCGCTTTTGCGCCCTTGACGATTCGACATGGTATGACTGTTGGGGAAATAGCTCTCATGTTTAACCAGGAGCAGCATTTGAATTTGGACCTGACTATTGTTCCTCTTGAAAACTGGAAAAGGAGCATGCTTTACACGGAGACCAAACTGCCGTGGATTAATCCTTCTCCGAATATGCGAAGTCCTCTTGAAGAAGCCTTGTATCCGGGAACAGGAATTCCCGAGTTTACAAATATTTCTGTTGGACGGGGAACATCGACTCCCTTCGAGGTTATGGGGGCTCCATGGATTAATGCCGATCAAACGATTAAAAATTTGGAATCACTTCAGAGGGAATATATAAAAAAGAAGGGAACAGATCAATGGGGACCTTTAACGGGTGTAAAGATTGAGCCTTGTCATTTTACTCCTGATGCAGGACCGCATAAAAATACGTTGGTTCATGGCATACGATATACGATCCTCGACCCAAAAGCCTTTTCGCCCGTTGCGTTTGGAATTACGGTAATGCGTCAACTGAAAATTGATTATCCGGAACAATGGAAGCGAGACCGAATGAATACACTGCTATTACATCGAAAAACCGTGGATTTGCTCGAAAAAGAGGCTCCTGTTGAGAATATTCTAGCGGAATGGGAAAAGGGACGAACTCTATTTGAAAAAATCCGCAATTTATATTTGATCTATTGATAATGCCATGACATTAATCAAAATATTCGGACGTCGTTCTACAACATATAAAGATTATTTTTCTTCCTGTGTCTGTAGTGATAATGAACGTTTTGACAGGTTGCATCAATACATGTCACTAATAATATATTCTCTTGTTAGTGCTGTATTTCGTATGGAGCCGGAGACCTTTTTTACGGTATTACCTCCGGTCGGAGATCAAAATCCATTTAACCTTGACCCGGAAATGGCAATTCGAATTAAAAAAGAAGTACAAGTACTTTTGAAGACCAATGGTTTTATAACGTCTTTCTGGCAGGGGTTTGACCGATTTGGTTTGCTTTATGAAAATCTGTTATCGAAGAAGGAGCGAATGATACGAGGCGAATTTTACACGCCGCGTTTGTTATCCGATTTTATTTTCCTGCGAACCTTGTCCCGCTGGCAACAGGATCACTGCCAACAGGATCACTGCCAACAGGATCACTGCCAACAGGACCACAGCCAGGGGGAGGGAATGCCCTCCATTTTGGATCCTGGTTGTGGAAGTGGGGCTTTTTTGTTATCGGCGCTGGAGTATGGTTTGGCCTGTCGAATACCGAGGGAGCAATTATTTTCACAACTGGTGGGTATTGACTTGAATCCGTTGGCTGTTTTAATGACTCGGGCAAATTTCCTGTTGGATTATTTTCGCGATACCGATTGGAAAAGCGATTTTCCTTTATTTATGTCGGCTGTTGAGGAAAAGGACCCGTTTTCCATCTATCTGTCAGATTCTATCTTGGGACACAACGACCGGGGCGTGTCACTCCCTTTAAAGAACGAATCCTTTGATCTGATTTTAGGGAATCCTCCATGGATAAACTGGGACCATCTATCGTCTTCCTATCGAGAGGCTACAAAACCATTGTGGGAACAATATGGCTTGTTTAGTTTGTCTGGAAGTGACGCTTTATACGGAGGGGGAAAAAAGGAATTAGCGTCTTTAATGCTTTATGTATCGGCCGATCGATATTTAAAGGTTGACGGTCTTCTTTCAATGTTAATACCTTTATCATTATTCCGGACAAGTCATTCGGGCGAGGGGTTTCGAAAATTCCGTTTGGATTCTTTAAATATGAATTTAGGACTTCTGGAAATAAATGATTTTTCCAATGGTACCTATTTCGGTTCCATACAGAGTAAAGTGGGGAATGTCTGTTTGAAGAAGGGGGCAAAAACGGTGTTTCCGATTCCATTTCACGAATGGGCCGGTTCGCCCCTCAAACTCAACCGAACAAGATTTATGTCACCTTGGAGTGAAAACGAATCCGGCAGTGTGTTTCAAATTGTGGAAAAGGGAAATTCGCGTCCTTCGAATATAAAAAAGAGTGACTACAAGGCGCAATTAGGTGCGAATACCGCCGGTGCAAATGGTGTTTACTGGCTGGAACCTTTGGAGGAGATAATACCCGAAAAAAAAATGATACGGGTCAGAAATTTAATATCGGGCGGGAAGCGAAAACTGCCTCAATATGAAGTTGTATTGGAAAGTTCTTTAATCTATCCTTTATTGCGCTGGCGGGATGTCGATTGTTTTCAGGCGGATCCTTCGGCTATGATTCTGATCTTGCAGGATCCGGAAACGCGTCGGGGAATATCAGAGGAAGAACTCCTGTGTCATTATCCAAACATCTATGATTACATTTGTCGTTTTAAAGAGGAATTAATGGATCGTGCTGCCTGGAAAAAGTTTCAGGCTCGGGCCTTTTTTTGGTCTATGTATAATATTAACGCTAACACGTTAAGCCCCTATAAAGTTGTTTGGCGCCGAATGGATTCACGAATGCGTGCCGCTGTTTTAACGCCTGATAATATCAGAGGCATGCCGATTATTCCTCAAGAGACATTGGCAATGGTCGCAGTTGAATCTAAAGAAGAAGCGTATTATTTGGCCGGAATATTAAATTCGAGGGAAATGAATGAAACAGTTCTTTCCATTAGTAATCCCGGAACGAAAAGTTTTGGAGCGCCCGGTATTTTACAAAAACTGGGTATTAAAAAATTTGATCCGACCGACTCGAATCATCGGCGGTATGTTGACGATGCGAAAAAATATCAAGGAGGGAGAAGTTTTCAATAGAACAACGGCTGTCAAGCCGTGGATAAAAGCGCAGTCAGAATCCCGAACGCCCGGAACTGTCAATCTCCCGAAATCTGTCATTCTCCCGGATCTTGTCATAGACGTTAATGAAGTAAATTTGAATCTTCAAGTGTTTCCCAAACGTCTGCGTACAGTTAGATTTCGGTGTAGGAGTCGGGAATATATACTGTACAACGTTATAAATTCGGCATTTCCCGGGAGCGCGGACGCCATGTCTGACGGCAGGCAGGTCTCGTCCGCATACTCCAAAACAGGCATCTCGCCTGTTTTGAAAAATAGACTTTTATAACGACCTTGAATATATTTATTTTGGCGATAATTAAAATATATGGACATCATTACGTCGTTCTGGTGGAGTAATATTGAGTTCGACGATTTTTCCATTTTGGGTTCGTCCGGTAATAATAGTGGAGTAGGGGGCGTGTAATTTGAATTCGACGTCCCATTCTTTAGGGAGTGCGGGCAGGAGGTAGATATTTTTACCTTCCGTTTGAAGAACAAGGCTTTGGGCCGTTGCGGTCAGAATGGATCCGTGATCTTGATCGGGCACCCAATCGTAGCCGGGTCCCCAGAAAACGGGGAAGCGCGAGTTTTTATCTTTATTAAAGGCACGTTCTATCAGATAATTTTTCGCGTTTTCGGCTTGACCGAGCCAGGCCATAAAGAGATCTTCTTGTCGCCATCCGAAGCAACCGCGATCGGTTCGCGCATCCAGGGCATTTCGGGCCCAATCCGCATTTGGTTTTTCAAAGGCGAAGAGTCGGAAGGGGAAAACGGCGTAGAGTTCTGGATTTTCCACGTTACGTTTCATGGCAAAACGTTCGGCGGCTGCAAGCATTTTCCGCCCTGTTTTGGAATCGACCCGGGTTGGGGGCTCTGGTGTTTTGAGATAGAGTTGGGTCCATAGTTCGGAATCGGCATCTGTGATTTTTGTTTTAGGAATTGTTTGCAGACGTTCGATAACGGAACGAATTCCTGCTATTTCCGGCATAGGATTATCGCAGTCCCACCATGTTTCCAGTGACTGGGACGGGTGCATTTTCATTTTCCCCGTCGTGGCGTCCACTGGGTAATGGCAATTGAAAAACTGGAGAATGGCCCGAGCCACTGGAAGTAGTTGCTTTTGTAAAAAAACATCATCCTGGGTAAATTCATAATAATTGAACATGAGGAGAACGAGTTCGAGTCCTCCGACCCATTCCCATTTATGCCAGCCACTTGACTGAAGTTTATCTGTACGTTGATCCCATGGTTCCTGTCCGTAGGTCTCCGGAAAAACTGCCCCCCAAAAGTAGATACATTCCGGGAAATAGGCCCCTTTATGACCAAGATATTTTTCTGTTCGATACTGACAAAGGGGGACGAGGTCCGTATACATTTTAAAGAAGGAAACCATCATATCGAAATCGCCTGCCATTGGTTTGGAGAAGTAGGGGAGGCGCGAATTTTGCCACCAGTAGCCGGGCCCCCAGCGCCGATAATCGGCGTTGCCCGCTTTTCCTTCTGCCGGTACCGTAAATATTGTTCCGTTGAATTTTATGGGATATTGACCTCGGCCCGCACAGGCGTCTACATAACGTTGCAGCAGATAGGTTTGATTTAAATGATCCGTTTCTGTACGAACTTTATTGTCATATGTCAAGTTATTGGTACGTGGACTAAAATGGATCCAGCTTCGGTTTCGAAACTCCTTCCACCATTTCAGATGTTCTGCATAACGTATTTCCGCTTTAATATTATGGGCCGATTCCAGAAGTGCGCAGGTTGTTTTCGACCATTCTTCTGGAGTTCCGGATGCCATTGTATGAACTGCTATTTCGAATCGATGTTCCGTTCCTTTTCGGGAGGCTAACGTTTCTGTATTTTCCCATTCGGGATCATCGCAGGTGGCAATTGCTCCAAAAATGCGGTTCGCAAAAGGATCCTGACTACCTGCTAGTTTATCGAGTCCTTGTGTTTTAGCGATTTCGTCGTAGTATTTCGTTTTCGTATTATGATGATACCAGGCAATTGAGTTCTTTTTTTGGAGAAGGGGATCGGTCATGATTGTATCCGGATAGACCGTGATTCCCTGTTTATTATCCCAAAAAAGGTCACTGACTTCGGCGGTTGGAATGACTTCACCGGGTGTTTTACGCCAAAGGTCCATCGATAATTTTGGTTGCGTAGCGATCTCGCTTAAAATCTCGACAACGATAACGGGCCGATTGGCATCGACCCAGACGCGAATCAGACTTTGTTGGCCTTTGGGCCCGATTTTTGCCAGCAGGGTTCCCTGTTCGACGTCGAGAACTTGTCGGAAGGGGGTTGTTTCTGTAGCGAGTCCTTTTATTTGCAGGGCACCGACTTTAACCAATCGACCGTAATCGTCCCAGGAATCGGTTCGTGAAATGAAGAAGTGCAATTCACCTTTACTGGTGAACCACGCATTGAGTCCAATTTCACCATTACCGAGCGGAACGGTACCGTGATAATCCTCGCCGGGAGTGGTCCAGACCAGTTGATAGGGAGACGGATGATTTTCCGTATGCCCTTGAGCGATAGGGGCAAAGAATAACAGAACAAGTAATCCTGTTAAAAAGCAAGTGGAAGTTTTCATTTTTCTGTAACTTTCTCCATAGGTTGTTTAGAGGGATTAACGGGAATATCCCAAGCGGTCAGCCATTTTATTTCGACGGGCTGGAAGTTGAGATCATTTTTCAATCGTTTATAGAGATGTGGGAGATGGGCGGCTCCATAGAAAATTGCGTATTTTTTGGGGGTCGAAGAGAGTGCCTCTTGTACTTTTTGGAGGGCAAGGTCATTTCGTTCGGCTATTAACGCGCTTTTTTCCGCATCAATCATATCTTTTTCGAGTGATTCGGCCATAAAATCGGCTAGCATTCGTTTAATTGCCTGTGATCGGTTTCGTGCAAATACAAGTCCGATTCCCATAAAGCGTTTCGTATCCACTTGACTGGAAAACGCGCCTTCCCGAAACATATCGAAGAGAAAATCGCCTATATCGCCATTGGCCAACATTCGTTGGAGGAGAACTTCTCCTTTCATATCGGCATGAACCATATTGGATTGCGTATAATCTATAAACTCCACCTGATTGACCAGATGGAGAACGTCTCCTGCCCATATTTGAAATTTGACATAAAGTCCCAATAATGAATTCGCCTTGACTTTACGATTGGTTTCCGTTTTTTGAGGGGGGTTGTATTGTGGCGGTATTTGTGTATTTCCGGTATAAACCAGTTCATAAAAAACGGAATCATAATCTTTAAAAAGGACATTGAGTGATTCGTAATATTTTTTATCTCCAAGATGTATTGCGCCAACGAGATCGATTGTCGTTCCTTTATATTGACCTGTTCCGGTCAGTCGAATAATAGATGTCTGAAGGGCCGTTGTCAGTTGGCTGTTCGGTTGAACGACTGTACAAATAAACATTCGTTCGATATTTTCGCTCTTTTGCAGTTCTACGGGAATCGGTTTGAATTCCGATTCTGTGGCGTGAAGAACGAAGGTAAAGAACAGGCCAATCATGGACATGGCAAATATCGATATTTGCTTAATGATTTTCATGTTTAACTCCTATTTTAACTCCTATAGTTTATCATTGGTGGAAGGGGACAGATTAAAAGCTGGGGGCTACTTGATTGGGAGGCAGAACAGGCTGGTCCAGAATGGAACTGGTATAGGCCCTCTGATAGGAGGGAAGGGTGTTATTCGAACCGGAACTGTTCTGGAGGGTGGGTACGGCCACTGGGGATTTATTTTGTGTAGTACCATCGGATAATTGTTGACTTGCATTTTGAAAATTATGGGCTATTTGAATCGCCAGATCATTTATCGAGGACGTCGATGTTGTATTTAAAGTCTGTTTTGTATTCGAAGACTTTATTGTATTCGAAGACTTTATTGTATTCGAAGACTGTGTCACGGGCATTGCGGCGACGGTTGACTGACGGGTTTGGGGCGACGATGATTCTGCCGTACTGTTTTGTGTACCGAACAGTTTGGAGATTCCCTCGAAAAACGAATTCAGCATAATGGAGTTTTGACTTGAATCCGTGGTCTTTTTTCCGGACGTATTTGTTCCGGGCGTACTTGTGCCGGGCGTATTTGTTTGGGGTATTGTATTATTGGTTTCATTAGGACCTTGGGTCCAACTTTTTATATTGGTAATAAAATCGGAACCTGGAGCGAAATCCTTTTCAAGTTTATTTTTGAGGATATCGACTTCTTTATTTATGGAATTATCGTCACTATTTTGTGTTTCGTCGGCGGGCGTATCTTTAACGAGTTCATCGAATTGGGCGAATCCATTTTTGAGAAAGGCATGACGAACATCATCCGGAATCGCTTTTTCAAATATTTGAAGTGACTGAACGAAATATTTACCGCTCTGGGAGACGAAAACAGCTTCACGCGTTTTAACATTACCCACGACAGCGAAATAGGTCAGGATCATACAGAATATAATACCTTTAATAAAACCGAGAAGGGCGCCCATCTGTCGATCGAACTCTTTTAGGGGAGTGGCGGCAAAGGCACTCCGAATAAAACGAGCCACGATCTTCACGGCTAGTATTGTTCCAACGAACAGAATGACAATCGATATCGGTTTACTCAACGTCCCCAATTGGCTCAAGACCGGTTCAAGCGATGTATGAAAACGATCAGAAACGAACCAACCAAGTCCTATTGCGAAGATAGAGGCCAACTGTATGATTATACCACTCAATCCTCCTCGAAATGTCATTATAATTACAAGAACTATAACGATAATATCAAATATTTGCAATCCTGCCATTATGACCTCTATCTTTATTATCGATCCATAAAAATACGGCGTCTCTATCCATATACTTCTGATACCTTTTTCCCTTGGTACATACTATTATATCATTATCATAACTTTTTTATAAAAAGAAGTCAACAATGAAAGTTTTTTTTAGAATAAAATGATTATAGCGGTAACAATAAAATCGGAGAGTCTCCTTTTAGGATTTAGTCCCGGTTTATCCTTTTGTGCTACGGTTCAGCATAATTGATACAATGTCATTGATATCGTACTATTAATACGGTGTCATTGATACCGTGCTATTGATACCGTGTCATTGATACCGTGCTATTGATACCGTGTCATTGGGACAATGTTATTGGCACCGTGTCATTGGTATATATTGTACGACGTTATAAATTCGGCATATCCCGGGAGCGCGGACGTCTCGTCCGCATCCTCCAAAACAGGCGTCTCGCCTGTT
>CAYUAP010000145.1:0-11847 GCA_964442735.1 uncultured Planctomycetaceae bacterium
AATAATTTTATCATAAAAAAGTTTGTTTGCCAAAAAACTATCCGTGAAAATCAGCGTTATTCGTGGTTTCACTTTATATCCGTGAACGGTTACCTTTTTTCCAAATATTTTATAATTTTACCGGCGGCTTCTTTAGCTTTTTTAATACAATTGGGTATTCCAACACCGTCTAGCGCGTTTCCGGCCATAGCCAGGGAAGGGTATTTCTGAAGCCCGTGACACAGATTTTCCACCCATGTCAAATGACCTTTATTATATTGAGGCATCATTTCCGGCCAACGTGACAGGTTGACGAGAATCGGTTCCCCTTCAATTTGCAGGAGGGGTCGAAGTTCTTCAAGGGCTTTTGCGATAATTTCTTCATCTGAATGATTAACGAGATCTGGCGTTCGAGCGCCTCCTGCGAACAGGCGTATCATGGTCGTATTTTCAGGAGCCCGACATGGGTATTTATAGTTACTGAAACTTCCCGCGATGATCTCCGCGTTTTCTATTTTCGGAACAACGTAGCCCATTCCTATCATCGGTTTTTTGATCTGTTCATTTTTGAAGGCAACAGTAATAATAGCAACACTGGATGTTTCGATCTGTCGGTAAAAATCGGCGATATTCGGAGCTGCATGACAAAAGATCTTCCCGACAACCGGGGCGGGAAGTGTTGAAATTAAAGCGTCATAACATCGGGAAATTCCATACTGATCGGTTAACGACCACAGAACCTGGCCATTAATGATTATTTGATGAATATCTGATATTTTTCGATTCAAAAAGAGAGAACGCTCCGGAAGATTATCAGCAATTTTCTGGGGAAGCGTATGCAGGCCATGTTTGAGAGCGACAAAAAAGCTGTATCGAGCTCCACTTTCCTCGGCCTTTTTAATGGAGCGTGCTTGATGCAATTGCGCGCGCATGGCCAGAATCAGTGAACGATATTTAACTTCCATTTCCGGAAATCGGGGAAGAGTGGCCCAAACACTCAAACGTTGCGCGTCGCCCGCATAGATTCCACTGACCAATGGTTCAACAATTCGTTCGAACACTTCCCGACCGAGTCGGCGTTGGACAAATTCTGCCATAGTTTCATCCGTATTTTTGCGACGGGGAAGAAAGAGTTCCAGTCCGGCGCGAATTTTTCCCAAGGGACTCAAAAGAGGTGTTACGGCCAACGGCCACAATTTGGTCGGGGCCATCATCATAAAACCGTCCGGTAATGGATAGAGTTTTCCCTGATGAACGACAAAAGTACGCCGATATCGATTGTTTGTCGGTATAACGTCGTCGATTAACCCTAGTTCACGGCAGAGATCGAGTCCTTCCGGTACAGTCGTAATAAAATTATCGACTCCCTGTTCTATCTGAAATCCATCTTTTTCAACGGTTCTAATGGCCCCCCCCACCTGATTTTGTGCTTCCCAAATTTCGAATTTAAAGGAAGGCTTTTGCTTCATCAGAGTCCAGGCCGCCGTCATTCCACTGATTCCAGCTCCCAGGATGGCAATACGTCTCGAACGTAGATCTTTATCTTCCGTCATTTTTTACTCTCTCTTTTATGATTTACAGAAAGACCAGTGTAACTCCCCCACCGCCCGGGAGAAAAAATTCTTCTCCAGGGCATACCTTGGTTACCAATGGACTGTTTCGAAGGTATTCCCGGACTTGTTGTCGTAATACTCCCTGACCGTAGCCGTGAACTATCAAAATAGATTTTCCCAGATTTTCACGAGTCTCCACGGCTTTTTGAACACGATACATGGCGGCTTCCGGATAAAAACCATGTAAATCAATATAAATGTCTGCTGCTTTATAGGAATCCATTGCACTATCAAAAAATAAAAAAGGGATTTTGTTATGATAGAATTTCTTTTACTTTCTTAATTATTTCCTGACTTGTCGGAAGATTACCACCCATACGGCCATAGAAGGAAATATCCGCACGTGGTAGGGATAACCGAACATCTTCAATATATTGGCCCGCACTCAATTCCACGATCAGCAATTTAGCTTTTGTCGATTCATAGGCATCCTGAAATGTCTTCTTGGGGAACGGCCACACGGTTTGTGGTCGGATTAAACCAGCTTTAATTCCTTCCTGACGCAATTGATCGACTACCGTTCGTAAAATACGACTGACAATACCATATCCGCTCAAGATAATCGTGGCATCTTCTACCAGATAACATTCTGCCCTGGCTTCCTTCGATTCGATTTGTGCAAATTTGTCTTCAAGATGATTCAAATGATGTTCCATCTCGTCGAAATCCATATAGATCGTAGTCAGTAAATTAGTATTTGTAGTTGCGGTCGTATCAAGTTTCCATGGCTTTTCGATTTTTTTGACTGGTACATCAACGAAGTCAATCGGCTCCATCATCTGTCCCAGGGTGGCGTCGGCCAGTACGAAGACCGGAACACGATAGGTATCAGCCAGTTCAAAAGCGTGAATGGTCATGGAATACATTTCGGAGGCCGAATTGGGAGTCAGAACAATGACATGATAGGAGCCGTGTCCTCCTCCTTTTACGACCTGAAAATAATCGCTCTGTTCCGGCCCAATATTACCGATACCAGGTCCGACACGCATGACATCGACCAGTACAACCGGGAGTTCGGCACAGGAAAAATAGGAAATGCCTTCCTGCATCAGACTAATACCAGGTCCACTGCTGGAACTCATAACGCGCATTCCTGCGGCCGATCCGCCATATAACATGGCAATAGACGCAATTTCACACTCCGCCTGAATAAAAATTTTACCTAACTGAAGATTATAGAGGGAGGTTAATTCAGCAATTTCACTCGCCGGGGTGATCGGATAACCAAAATAGGCGTCACACCCCGCCGTTAGCGCACCAAGAACAACCGCTTCATTTCCCTTTACCAATTTTCTCATAATTAACTGATCCTATTCTTTTTTATCGTTAGGGCCGTTCAAAATATTAATTTCCAGTAAAAACGATTTATCGCTTTTTAGAGAAATTTTAAAACAGCCTATTCTTTATTATTGGAGTCCACTTGAACTGCGTTCTTCCGTAAAATATCTTTTTTTATGTATTTTCGTGTTTGATATCCCAAAACAAAACCAAGACAAATTCCCAACGTATCTTGAAAAATATCAAGACAGGAAAAAGACCTTCCTGTATATGTTTGGAGAACTTCTGTAACCGGACCATAAAGGAAGAGTAATATTAACCAAATATAGTTGTGGTTTCTTTTATCGCAAAAACAGATACAAAACGCCAATAATATGAATATTGCTACATGAACATAGGAAAAAGCCTTTATTTCCAATCGCGTTGTAGGAGCCCATCCCAATAAAGTCCAGGGATCCGGATGGAGCAACATCAGAGTCATGAAACAAAAATAGATAATTGTTGCAATTCTAATTAAAATGCGCCATGTAGATATCTTTATATTGAAAATTAAATATTCATCAATAAACAACGGATTGGGGTTGGGTTCGGACATTCTACGGCACTCTACTAACAATATTAATATTTTGGTGAAACACAAAAACTTTCTTGATTTTATATCAAATTTGGAAATATTGCTATAGCGTCATCTTTGTTTTTTCTTTAAAATTTTGTTGGTTTTGGATAAAAAGGCATTTTAAAGGTAATATAACAGAGAAAATAAATATTGGTAAATTCCAAGAACAGGAATGGAAAATGGGCGAGAAGATTATCAACAGTATAATAGCGTCGATAGTCGGCTGCATTTCAGCGATAGGGATGGTTTGGTATCTGACGGAAAAGCCGGCAGCATTTACAGTAACGGTGAATGAAAAGGCAACCCCGAGCCAGGAAAGGGATCGTCATGAAATTACGGCGGATATTATTCATATTAACGATACGTTAAAAGTCGTTGATAATAAAGGGGATGTACTTCTCGAATATAAAAACGGGGCTTTTTTTATGAAGAAGGAAGTAGTTACAGATAATATTTTCTCCAATGTAATTACGAGCAATAAAGTCAAGATAACCAATGGAGATTTACTTAATAAAGAATCTCCTGTATTTGGAGAAATAGCGGCCTTGGATAGTGGTGGAGCCTATATGGCCCTGTTAAGTCCTCGAGGAACACATTCCATGAATATAGGTTTTGATAAAAAAGAGACAGGGTTTATTTTATCGCAAAATAACGAAGACAATTCTATAGTAGCCCAGGCGATTATGCCGAAGCCGAATACAAAAGTCGTTGAAAAACCTAACATGTCACCAGCCAAACCGGCCCAATCGATAGGGGCAACGGTTACCGTCTCCCCACAAAATAGTGGTACCCCTTCCGTGGGAATGGCGGCATCTTCCTCGATTAGCAATGAAAATAATATTTCTGGAGGAACAGCAGTGGCAACAAAAACGAATGAAGTTCCATTAACTTCCGTCAATATGCCCGGTCAGAGTCCCACTCCGAACATGAATTCTCCATTACCATCACAATTGCCGTCACAATTGCCGTCACAGACTCCGGTCCAGTTATCGGCATCTCCGAACAGTTTTCCTCAAAATTACCGATAAAGATTGAAATCAATGTTCAGGCCATTTCTATTAAAAATGCTTCAGGTCATTTTTTATCCGACCTGTTTTTATTTTATATCGTTTAACTTAACCGGGGTTCAGGCGCAGAATACTCTATGGCCCTTTGATTGTAATGAATATTGTTTTGATAAATCGTCAGAACAAATGGATATCGACAACTTTTCGGAAAACAAACAATTCGAAAACGCCAAAATAATCCGAGGCAATAATGGAACATTATCCGATGCGGACATTGAACCATTTCATTCCCGTACTATCGGGACCTTTTATGGAGGGTGGAACGAGTTGGACGGACAAGGACAGGGGACAGATGAATATGGTTTTAAGACCAGTTATTATGGAGGTTCGCTAGGCAAGGATTATTTACTTGGACGATATTCCCTGTGGGGATTCACCCTTAATGGTGCTCGGGTTGAATTGCAGCCGGAGATATCCCGATATAGTGCGGAACTTAATTCAATGGCGGGAGAGGCCCATATTGGTTTGTTTGGTACTCTTTGGTATCTCGATTTTTCATTGGGTGTCGGGAAAAATTGGAACAAGAGTCGATTGGATGAAGGATCGTTTGTCAATGAAATCCGATTTCAAACGACCCAATGGAATACAGAAGTTGATTTTGGTTTGAGAATACAAAAAGGATTTACGAAAATCGATCCTTTTATTGGTCTTCATTTAACTTCGCTTGTCGAGCCGGGAGAAGCTGCGTTACTTCCGGGAGAGGTGGTCCAATATAAACTTAATGAAGGGACGTACAATTCGACTCGTTTTTTATTGGGAAGTCGATTTCACTGGGAATATTCAACACCATTAGCAATGGTTAAGCCATGTATTCAAATTTGGTGGACCCATGAATTTTCCGACAATACCATTTTTACAACGGACGAGATCACCGATTTTCCGGTTGCCTGGCGTTATGCAGACTATTCCTGGGAACGTGATCGTTTGGCCTTGGGGACGGGCCTGTTTTTGGGACTCCGTGATTCAATGGACCTGTACTGTTATTACAAGACGGAAATGACTAAACACTACTTCGGATACATTCTTTTTTTGGGTTTTAATAAAAAATTCTGAATTTTTTTATTTCTCCCATTGCATTTATCTTTCTTTTTTAGTAAAATATTAACCATTAAGCCAGGATATCTCTTTTGACATTTTTTAATCGCCGTTTTATGGGGGGTTTTGATGGATGCAATGGAGATAAAAAGGTTTTACATTGTTGCGGATTGAATTATTCCTTTTAATTTAGTTTGTTTGAAGGGCTATAGCGGTTTAAGCCATTTCCAGTTTTGTATTGGAGGTGAAATGCAGTATATATTGTTCCGACAATGACAGTGAAGGGATTTTCAAAAGATATTTTGTTTATACCGGTAATCAAATAGGAAAAGAACGAACCTGTTAGGTTTGCGATACATAAACGATATTTGATAATAATTTTGTTTGTTGTTCAGGTACCGTTCTTCGGAATATAATTTCCTGTTTTTTTTAGGGATATAAAATTGTGAATCAGATTATAATGTTGTTTTATCATTGGTGGTATGCCTTCTTCGGAGAGCGGGTTCTTGTACCGGTTAAGGTTCGGGAATTCGTACCGGGGTCGAGTTATTCGTTGCAATATCGGAGAGTATATATAGGCTCCGATAGAAAATGGAATATCATGGGCAGTGGTCGTTCCTCTATTATTCGGACGGGACGAACGAGTGTTGTTTTGCATAAAAGGCATTTCATTTGTATTCGCTTGGTTTTTGTTTCTATAATCCATTTATTTCGTTTCGTTTTTAGAGAAGGCTGTGATATTGCTATCTCAATTTTTCGGAACGAGAAGGGGCGATCTACGTGTCGAAATTGATCAATCCGGAGTGAAGCGGACGACTCGGTAAACTTTTATACAGAATTCTTTAGAAATCACTTCCGGAATGAATCATTTCGGGATAGGGGTTCTATTGCACTAAAGGCTTGACTTCCGTTGTAATCTTCAATAGATATAGTTCGGGAGAGGGTCATGACAATATTTACCCACTTGATAACAGCACTAATATCAATGGCAATTGCGGGTTTTGCCGTTTATTATTTAGTGATGATGTGGGAGCGTTCAAAAAAACAGGATGCGAAAACGCAATCTGATGAAATATTACGACGTGCCGAATTGGATGCGGACAATTACCGCCGCGAGGTGGAAATTGAACTGAAAGAGGCGGCCATGCAGCAGAAGGAGAAGATTGATTCGGAGGCGCAGACCATGCGTCGTGAAAATCATGAAAAAGAGCGTTTACTGAATAAACGACAGGACATGGTTGATAAACAGGTGGATGACTTGCGCAAGCAGGAGAAGGCACTGGAGTTGAATCAGCGTAAATTGGATTCCCGGACTTCCGAAATCAAAAAGAGGGGCCAGGAAGTTCAGAAGTTGTATGAAGATCAGAAGCAGATTCTGTATGACTTGTCCAATTTAACCAAGGAGGAGGCAACGGCCAAATTATTGGGTGACTTGGAGGTGGAACTTCATAACGAGGAAGGGGCGATTATTCTGCGCCATGAAAAACAGGTTCAGGAGCAATGTCAGGAACAGGCGCGTAATATATTGTTATTAGCCCTTCAGCGATATGCGGCGGCACATACAGCCGAGGCGACAACATGTACGGTCGATATTTCCGTGGACGATATGAAGGGACGTATTATCGGGCGTGAAGGACGTAATATTAAGGCTTTTGAAAAAGTTACCGGAGTTGATGTCATTATTGACGATACGCCTGGAGTGGTAATTGTTAGCGCGTTTGATCCCATACGTCGTGAAGTGGCTCGACTGACCTTAAATCGTTTGATTACTGATGGCAGAATTCATCCTTCGCGCATTGAAGAGATATATAATGAAGCGAGTAGCGAGGTTCAGGCGTTTATTCAGCATGCCGGTGTTACCGCTGCCCAGGAGGTGGATGTTCATGGGTTAAAGGATCGGGTTGTTAGTCTGTTGGGGCGTCTTTATTTCCGGACAAGTTTCAGTCAAAATGTTTTACGTCATTCGATTGAAGTGGCTTTTATTTCTGGTCTGATTGCGATTGAATTAGGGTTAGATGAAAAACTGGCACGAAGATGTGGTCTTCTCCACGATATTGGCAAGGCCGTCGACCATGAACTTGAGGGGGGGCATCCGAAAATTGGTGCGGATATTCTCAAACGATATGGGGAACCGCAGGAGGTTATTCAGGCGGCACTTTGTCATCATGATGACAGTAAAACGGCGAATCCGTATACGATTATTGTAGCGGCTGCGGATGCCTGTAGTGCTTCCCGACCGGGAGCACGGCGCGAAACACTGGAACATTATATCAAGCGAATGGAAGAACTGGAATCGTTGGCCATGGAATTTCCTACGGTGGAGCAGGCGTTTGCGGTTCAGGCGGGTCGTGAAATGCGTGTTCTAATCAATCCGGGCCAATCGAGTGACGAATCAGCGGCCAAGACGTGTCGTGATATTGTTTCTTCACTTCAGGAGCGTATTCAGTTTCCTGGTGAAATTAAGGTAACGGTGATTCGGGAAACTCGATCCACTCAAGTTGCCAAATAAATGGCCTATGGAATTTATTATACAAAGGATTGTATTTGTGATTACGAAAATAACAGGGTTTCTCAAAATTTTATATGAAGAACGGGTTATTCTATCGATTCCTCCTGTGGAGATAGAGGTTTATATTCCGGAATATACACGAAGACAACTTCAAGGGCTTTTGGAGAAGGAGATAACCCTTCATACATCAATGTATATGGATGGAAATCCGATGCGGGGTCGTGTTGTTCCGCGTTTACTTGGTTTTTTAACGGAGGCGGAACGTGAATTCTTCGATATTTTATGCAGCGTGGACGGTTTGGGGACGAAAAAGGTTTTACGTGCCATGGCGCGTCCGGTTCGGGAAATTGCTGTTGCCATTCAGGAGCAGAATGTCAAGTTTATAGCCAGTCTTCCGGAGATTGGACCTTCGTCGGCCGAACGTGTTGTTGCCAAACTGCGCAAGAACAAAAAGGTATCCAAATTCACGTTAATGGTTTCCAAGGGAAACGTTGAAAACAATACGGTGGAACTGTCGACCGATGTGATTACGGAGACGTTTGAGGCACTTCTGTTCCTGGGGCATTCGGAGATAGAGGCTCGTTGTTTAATTGACTCCGTTCTGGAATCCACCAAAAAGAGTTTTAAAGATTCCGACGAATTGATTAAAGCAATCTATAATCACACAAAATAAAATTTCAGGCTTGTTTCCGGATGGTCTGGGAAACGGTCCTGTTTGTCATGGGAGGTAATATGTTTTTCAGATTTCATTTGTTGACGATTGGTTTTATTTTTTGTTTTTGTATATCAACTGGTTGGGCGCAATCGACAGATAAAAAAGATTCGGAACTAATGGAGCATCTGGTTCAATTGGCCAAAAAGAGTTCCGGTTCGGTCTATTCTATTTGTGAAATTCATGATGGTAAAATGCGAACAGAATATATTGTGCCCGCGACTCGATGTCACAACTGTTATTCGGTGGCAAAATTATTTGCGGTAACAGCCATTGGTATACTTGAAGATCGGGGCAAGGTTGATACAAACGAGTTGGTTTATCCGATTTTCAAGGACCAGTTTCCTAATGGTTTTGACGAAAAATGGAAGAAGGTCAAAATAGCGGATGTTATGACGCATCGTATGGGTATTGAGAGTGGTTTTTTGGATATTGATGCGGAGGATTCATCGAGGTGGCCGACTACCGATTTTCTTCAAATTGTATTATCACGTCCATTAAAGCACGAGCCGGGGACGGAGAGTGTCTATAGTGATGCCGCGTTCTATTTGATTTCGCGAATTGTAACGGCGAAAAGTGGTGAACGTCTCGACGATTTTTTGATTCGGGAATTGTTTGTCCCATTGAATTTTGCGGAATATGCTTTTTCCAAATGTCCCCAAGGCTATCCGATTGGGGCGACAGGTCTTTATATATCGACGGAGGATATGGCCAAACTGGGACAACTTTATATACAGCATGGTGTCTATAACGGGAAGCGAATTCTATCGGAGCGTTTCATTGATAAAGTTTTGGCCCGTGGATTCGAACTTCACCCGGTGGGAACGAGTGGTTTCGCCTATGCAAAAGGTGGTATGAACGGACAACTACTTTACGTGAATATGAAAACGAAGCGGACCGTGGCAATTCATTCCTTCCAGGGACTTGATAATATGATGGAGTGTATTCTTCAGTATGATCGATAGTACCGGAGATTGTTTGAATATACTTTAGGACGTTATAAATTCGGCATTTCCTGGGAGGACGTCTCGTCCGTATCCTTAAAAACAGGTGTCTCGCCTGTTTTGAAAAATAGACTTTTATAACGACCTTGAGTATATATTATCAATGACAGGTAGGGAGGTCTAAAGGCGACGAACTGTATATTTCGGGCTTGATAACAGAGGGTGTATTGAAGACGATATGCTGGACGAAATGCTATAATACACAGTCGGCACCAGTTCAGGAAGACCGGGATTTCGGCAGAGCCTTCATCACGGCTTGACGATAGTTCGTCCGTAAAAATCCTTGGAATTTACCGCATTGTTCTCAAGAAGACTCCAATCATAATATAAATCCAAAAATGTAAATCTGTGGTTTCATTTTATATCCGTGAATGGTTACGTAAATCCAAAAATATAAATCCAAAAAAAAGACTGATGTTTCCATCAGTCTCGAATTGTCAATAGATCATTAAACGGCTGTATTACAATGTAACAGTTTCGCCGCCATTAATGGAACCATAGGCTCCCCAAACACCAAAAGGACTTTTTCCGCCTGTGGAATGTGGATCGGTTTCGCGACTATTCAATTCGGAACCACAGTTAATTGTCTCCGAAATGAAATGAACACTACCATCACCAAAAACGGCATTAACGCCGCCGGAATGATTACTCGAAGCACTTGCCAAAACATTAGAGTAATGGGCAGTTCCGTTCAGACATGTAGGAGAGTTTGGAGGCAAAACAGTTTGGAAGAACAAAACCGAACGGTTGGCATAATAGGCACGGTTACCACGAGTATTTCCATGGACCGAATAGGTGGTACTAATGAAGCGCGGAGAAGTGGTATCCAAAACACCCAGGCAGTAATTCGGATAATGCGGAGAACCGGAATTTCCCCAACGAGACATAACAATACCCGTTTTCACTTCACGGGAAGTCGATTGTCCGGAGTTGACCATTTCACAAACAGCTATCGTATTGGAGGTTCCATCAGTCAGGCTGGCCATTGTATTATAAAGGATATTTCCTTCAAAAGAACGACCACCACCGAAAAAAGCACGACGATTCTGATCGTTTTCGATCGTTTGATAGAGGGAGTCTCCCATCGAACCACAATAACTGGTCGGAGTCAGATTGCTACTACCATAGTAGGAAGGACGCATGGCATTGGCGTCGGAAGGACAAGAGAGGTGCGATACAACATTCTTTAACGCATCGACTGCACCATCTTCGTAACTGGGATAGTCTCCTTGTGGATAGGTGGTACTGACATAATGTGATTTACCATAACCAACATAGGAATCGTAACGAGCCTGATTTTCACAAAAAGGCATCAGAATCATGTGAAAACTGGTTAATCCCCAAGTTCGGGTAGAATTCAAATTACCCATGGAACAAGGAGGAAGACTGCCGGTAACGTCATGATAATTATGCATGGCGATACCAATCTGTTTAAGATTATTGGTACACTGCATTCGACGTGCTGCTTCTCGTGCTGCCTGAACTGCTGGCAACAATAGGGCAATTAAAATACCAATGATGGCGATAACAACCAACAGTTCAACCAAGGTGAATCCATAAAATTTACCACCCCTACCTAATTTAGCATTGATAAATTTTTGTTTCATAAAGCATTTTCCTTTACTAAAAAATAATAAATTATTTGAAAATACGTTCCACAAAGACCGTATTTACTTCTGTTTCCGGTTAAAGGTACGAGAAATAACGGTGCTCTTGTTCCTCGTTAATTCACCTCGCCTTAACTTGTCAACAATTTAGTTGTTTGGGAAACTATATTCAAACTTCTGTATACTTCAATATCTTATTATAATCAGTGAAAATGAAAGTTCAATCGTAAATTTTTAATTTGGTTAATATTTATGAAAATTTCTTTAAAAAATGCGGTGTCAGATTGTCAAAATCCACAAGAGTTTCAAAAACACTATAATAATTAACGTTTATTCTAATAATTAACGTGTATTCTCAAGCATTTAAATTTTTAGTAACCATTCACGGATATAATGTGAAACCACGGATAACACTGATTTTCACGGA
>CAYUAP010000146.1:0-11788 GCA_964442735.1 uncultured Planctomycetaceae bacterium
ATAAACTATTGAGGATTTCTTGTCAAGACATATTTATCCCCCGTGAATAATTACTTTTTTTTTACAATATTTTCATTTTTTTTTGCTATTTTCTTGTTGAAATTCATAATGTTTTAATTACAATACTAGTAAACGGGTGGCGTAGCCCGTGAATAATTATCAAAATCAGAAGAAGTAAAGCCTGTAACTATTTTATAATCGAAAAGAGATGCTTCTTCTTTTCGAGGATTCATGTCAGTAATGACCGCTTGTCTTAAGTGTATGATAAAATTCATTATCTGAATGTTTTTATCTTCTGTATAATATGATAATGGAAATAATGTAAATTCAAAACCTTCCCCTGACAAAAATGGAGATGATTCTTCCTTAATCAATAAATGGATGCATACCATATTTTTTCTTTATCCTATTCAAATATTCAGTTGAGAGATTTCGTATGGCTGATACTATTTCATTATTTTCTTTATTATACACAACAAGAGAATAACGTGAACGTCCAGTTTTCTTAATATAATCAAGATCTCCATCGTTTTACCTTAATAATTGAGTAGTAATCATTCACGAACGATTTTGGAACCAAAGATATCACAGATAACCACAGATAGTCTGTCGTAAAATACAATATTTTACAAAAACAAACGAAACATATTGATCTATTATAATAAATAATTTTATCATAAAAAAGTATGTTTGCCAAAAACTATCCGTGAAAATCAGTGTTATCCGTGGTTTCACTTTATATCCGTGAATGGTTACCAAATCTCATTGATTTTATCAGGATATTGATAAATCAACGAATGAGTGAGTGAATATTGGCAGTTACTTACGGGGATTGTAACCGAAACTTTATGCTTTTTACGATACTGGGTTTCAATATATTAATCAAGCCGATTCCATCGGAACAGCGATTAATTATTGAGCGTCTCCTTTGACAATCCGATATCCCAACGCATAAATTGCTTTGAGCGTTTCCATGGCTGTATTGCGGTCATATTCTTTTTCACTGTCCGGCAACTCCGAATAAGGAATCAGACAGGGATGTTCCTTTTTCGGATCGTTGCGACTCGGTCCGTAAACCCAGCCATCGTTTATACGGGTCAAAGCCCAAATGTCGTGCGTGCTTTCCGCCAGTTGTTCCGTCAGGGAATCAATTTCAACGGGCAATTTCACCTTTGAGGTGTCAATCGGTTTCGGTTGATAGTTATTATTCATTGTTTTTTCCTCTCTTAAAAATCTTAAAAAGTGTTATCTCGGCAGAGTCAGTTCCCGTTCTCCAACGGAAAGGAGCCACTCCGCGTTTTCCGATAAAGCTTCTGTTCCAAGATTGCACAGAATATCCTGACAATCTTCAAGTATTTTATTACGTTCCTCTCCAACAGCAGAAGGAAGTGTTTTCTTCTTTCTGTCCAGAAGTATGCTTGCTCGCGTATAGGGGTAAAGCATACGTTCGTATCTTGCCGCTTCCTGTTCAAATCGCATAAGTTGAACGTAAAGAAGGGCGACAAAAATCAAGCTGGTCAGGAACGAACAACTTATACCGAAAGCAACAATAAGACACAATGCGTCATCAGTTTCGTTGCCAATACGAAAGATCGTTTCTGTAAAATTATCCATAACCGGTTGTGATACAAGCAGTATTGTAAACAAACCAAGAAGCGGAATTTTGATGTATTTTTTTTCCGCAATATAGTACAATGTCAGGAAGATCCAATCCATAAAAAGCTTGAACTTTTGTTTTAGCGTTTTTCTTTCGTGGGTCTTTACCTTATCCTTCAAGTCGTTATTCGTATCTTTCTTTTTTCCCCAAGGTTCCCGACGCTTTTGGATTGCCCCCTTAAAATAGGGAATCTGTCCGCCGGACTCTTTGTTCATCCAACACTCTTGAACGTAATCAATACGGCTATGAAGATTCTCTGAAACTGAATGTGGTGAAGACAACAAAACATCAATTCCATTAAGCGCGCACCGCAACCAGGACAGGTCATTTACCTGATGGGAACGATAGTATCCTGAAACCGCATGGGACATTCCGGCAATACGCCAAAATATCTGGACTCGTAACGCTTCGGCCAATGTGCGATAACGGTGGTATCGACGATGATACTGTCTGTACCAGGCCCAAAAGTATGTACCAAGAAGAAGCAGGAAGAACAACCAGAATCCCATCGTTGCTATAAACATGCAGTCAAATGGACTTTCGCTTTGGTTATCCCAAAGAAAATAAAAAAGTGTCTCGGGAATATTCCCCCAACCGTTTTCTCGAATAGACCAGACCGAAGCAAGGTATCCTCCAATAAACATAAAGAAAAACAAAACAATTACATACAGTTTAATAATGTTTGTCGCGCTTTTTTGAAAAAAGGAAGACAATGTATCCATAACGGTGTAATGCCGAATTAGAATACCGGTTTCATTGTCAAGATTGTGTGAGTCAAACTCCTTTCCGGGAATTCCCAGATATGTCTGTGAATCGTCCAGTTGACTTTCTATCCTTTTATAATAATAATGGGAGTCTCTGTTGGCTTTCCCCAATCGTGGGAGAACATCTGTAAAGACTTTCTCATCCGCGATTTTGTCCAAGTTGGTTATTCGATCAGATACTATCACTTCGCTGCGATTTTCTGGAGATGTATGTTCTCTGGTCCAAACAAAAACCGGGGGAGTTTTTTCCTGACGCAATAACTCAGGATAGGGACAAGTCTGATTTTTCTCGTCCTTACGCGTTACCATGATTTGGACAACAGGACCGACCGAAGGAAACGTCAAAGGATCGTTGTGTTGTTGTTCGCAATCGCCGGAATCGCCCTCCAGTTTGAATCGAACCGCGCAGGAGGTTCCTCCCTTTTGCACGGGATGATCAATACCGTCCCAAATCGCGAACATGGCATGACTGTGTAAAGCCAGGAAATCGGCCACCTCTTCGTATTGAAGTTGCCGGCATTTTTCGGCTTTTTCATTTTTTTCGTCGCAGTCACAAAGTTCTGTTTCCTTGCCGATATTGTCTTTGACCAGTGGCAATTCATAAATGCCTGTTACCTGTTCAAGTATGTTGTTAAAACGTTCCTTGTTCTCAATGGTATTGAGATAAATGGAGCGTTCCATCGGCAGAACGGCAAGGACTTTGACGTTCAACTCTTTCAATTCCAGTGCGGTTTCGGCGGCAATTTGATCGGCTCCATCGGCCATACCGGTTAGCAGAATCAAGGGAGCAACACCATCAGATTCTTTTTTCCATCGAGTGGCAATGGATGTTAAAAGCTGTTTGAAGGTCGCTTTAATCGTTTCCTCCGAAAAGCAGGGCAGTTGTGTATCGAATTCCGAACCGCTATTAAAAGTACGGTGTCCCGTGATCGCAACGACATACGGATAGACCGGTACGTCGCCTTGAAAACACAACTGTTGAATCGGATCGGTTTTATTCATCATGTTCTCGCTTTCTTGCTTAAAAAAAGGGGGGCAATCAAAAGTCATTGTCCTAAAAATATGACGTTCGGTTATTTGTAAAACAATTTACAAAATACCTCTATCGTAATTTTATTTTTTGACTTGCTTCATTCTGGTATCGTCTTATTTTCTCCAATTCATTTTCAAAAATACCAGGGTGGTTTCTGCAACGTATCTCATAATTATTTATTGATTCATTGTAAGCCGCGACTTTACCGGATTTCGATTGCTCTTTCGTGATTCCCCAGCGAAGATCCAACGGAATAAAGTAAACGTTCTTTTCCCTGCAGTATTTCTGAATTCGCGGAAAGGTCGTCTCCATAAGACAACTGCGTTCGGCGGACATGTCTCTAAACGTCGAAGAGACAAAAACACGAATCGTTCGATCCAATCGCCATTCCGGAATGTTTGTTTTAGACATAATATTATATATCTCTCTATAAATATATTTCGTTATGATTTTTATGTGGAAAACCTAATTAATCTTCTTCTGATTGTACCAAATGGAAAAATATTTTACAAGATACTTAGTAAAAATAATCGCTTTTCCATTATTTCCATCCTGATACATCTTTACACATATAAATATACGCAGGATTCGTGCCAATACAACATTCTTTAAAACTCTTTTTTTCAATTATCTATAAACAGGCATTATTATAAAAAAGCTGGTCTTAAAGATACTCTGAACTGTCTATGTAATACGGAAAATAATTAATTCAAGGTACTTGGTCATTACGCGATATCTTGCGATATCCCGTAAAGTTAAAATACATAATATCCAAAACCGTAAAATTAAAATATCTTCCGTTGAATAAAAATATCTATCAAATATTTAAATGGGACTGGATTGTGTGTTCTTTTTTATATATAATAGTGGCTATAGAAGTGAAATTTTTCATAAACCTTAATTTTAACAAGGAAACACAGTGCATTTACGAGTTCTTGTTTTGAGCGACTATCTGGATGTCGTGGAGAAGACGATCATATCTTCGTTAGAGAAGCTGGTATTAGAACCACTAGCCCCGCTTCGGTTCTCGGAACTGAAGTATCAGGAGAGTCACAGGGTAAAGTTGGACGGCTTTCCCAAGACCGGAGTTGAAATCTCGTTTCGTTGTAACGAACTGGGACGGACAACTCCCGAGATTGTAAAAACAGATATCGAATCGGACAAGTTCAACGACCCGTTCGATATTGTTCTTCTCGACGATAAATGGGGAACGGATGAAATGGGCGGACAAGACATTCTACTCGAACCGGTCTATCAGCATATTCACGGTCCGGCGAATGAGCTTCCATTGATCGTACTCTATACCAGACATTGGGATTTTGACCGCTTAAATCGATTTTTCGAACATGTTCGACAAGAGGGATTTGATCCTAACAGGTTTGTCCCCTGTAAAAAGCAGGATTCCGGGCAGTTTCAACAGGTTCTCTTTCGCGTTTTGGCTACAAAACAGTTGGAAATAGAGAAGCGAAAAGCCGAAAAACGCGCGGTGAAAGCTGAAAAGCTATCCAAAGAAACGCAGGCGGCCCTTGATGTTTGCGGCTATAGTCTTGAAACATTACCAACATCGTATCCTGAAATCATCGGTCATTCCATTCCCATGCGAATCGTCTTTGCCAAAATTCACGAGGCGGCCAACGAAAATTGCCCTGTTCTCATTACGGGAGAAACCGGAACAGGCAAGGAATTGATTGCCCAGGCAATTCATCGGGAAAGCGCTCGAAAGAAGAAAGTTTGCTGTGCATTGAATTGTGCCGCAATTTCCTCTTCTCTGGCGGAATCGGAGCTGTTCGGGCATGAAAAAGGGGCCTTTACCGGAGCGACAGAAATGAGAAAAGGCAAGTTTGAAGTGGCCGATGGCGGGACTCTCTTTCTGGACGAGGTTGGCGATCTGCCGCAGGAAATTCAGGCGATGCTCCTTCGTGTGTTACAGGAAAAGACATTTCAACGAGTTGGAGGCAATCAGGAGATCAAGAGCGATTTTCGACTCATCACGGCAACACGACAGAACCTGCGAGAACTCGTTGAGCAAGGACGGTTTCGGGAGGACCTTCTTTATCGTCTGGATGTCATCCGCTTGAATGTTCCGCCGTTGCGTGAACGAGGAGACGATTTTCGTGATCTGATGGAGTACTTTATCAACAACAATTCAGAAGAGCCAGACCAGGCTCAACGAGGGTTCGAATCAAAAGTACTCGAAGAGATCATGGATCGTCAGTGGAATGGTAACGTCAGAGAGCTTGAAAATGTTATTAGAAAGCTGTTGATACGTACCAACGGGAAAACAATCAGAGCGGTACATATTGGCGACATCGAAACCATCGGCATTATGCCTAATCCGCGTCGCTGTCATAACAGGACAGAAAAAGTTCAGTCAATAGAATCTTCTCCGGCGAAAGAACCGATTAAGCGTTTCGATTTGTTCATTCAGAAGAAGATCGTTCGGAACCATACCGAACTTGCCTGGCAACTTCTCAAAATACTGGACGAACTCCCCAACGGTCAGATTATCACAGATGAGGAGCTTGCTCAAAAACTGAGTCCAAAGGAAACGGATCAAAGTGCGTTCAAGAAAAAGGTAACGCAAGCGTGTTCCCGTCTTCGCAAGAAGATGGAGACGGCCAAGGTCGGATGGACCATTCAGGAAGGAACCGCCCGACAACTCATTCGAAACGGAACTGGCGATATCACGTGATATCGTGTAAAGTTTCACCGGATTCATAAAAAACGAGGAGACGCCCAGTCTCCTTCTATATTTGTTATTACGTATGTTAGCGCAAAATGGTTCGATTGGCACGGGGGTTGCATAAAACTATCTGTGTTTATCAGTGGTCGTCTGTATTTTAAAATAGACTGTATTTTAAAATAGACTGCCCGGAATGAAAGTTACTCACATTTTTACGAAAGGATACCAGTATGACTCTTTCTCAAAACAACGGACAAATTCGTTCGATCAACGATCTTCATCTTATCGAGAACCGAATGATACGGGTCTTTGTTTCGTCCACTTTTCGTGATATGGCCGTCGAACGCCAATATTTGATCGAAAGAACCTTTCCAAATGTCCGCGCCTATTGTCAGAAAAAGAACGTCAGTTTCGTCGAGCTTGATCTTCGCTGGGGAATAACCAGCGATGAAGCGAATTCCGGCAAGGTTGCGGAGATTTGTCTTCAGGAAATTGAACGAACCCATCCTTTCTTTATCGGTCTTCTCGGTGAACGTTACGGCTGGATTCCCAAGCCGGGCGAAATCGACCGGCGAACGTTTGAAGAAGACCGTTTTCCCTGGCTGGAACAGGACGTTCTCAACCAACGGAGTATTACCGAAGTCGAAATGCAATACGGTGTTCTCAGTTCCGAATCGGACTTAAACGCCTTCTTTTATTTTCGCTCGCCGGAAATGTTTACCCCGGACGAATTCCGTGAACCGGTCGGCAGTCCCGATGCAGAGAAATTGAAACATTTAAAACAGGCGATTCGGGATCAGAAGAAATATCCTGTCGCCGAATATCTTTCTGTCGAAGACTTGGGAGAGCAGATTGAAAAAGCACTCATTGCCATGGTGGATCGGCTTTTTCCCGGTGAAGGTCTTACACAGGCGGAACTTCAGCGTATTCAGCAGTCGGCTTTCCGTCGGAGTCGAACGGATCTTTACGTCACGTCGCCCGACAGTTTTCGGGAACTCGACAATTTTATCCAAAGCGACCGACAACGGCTTGTTCTTACCGGAAGTTCCGGAACCGGAAAAAGCGCTCTGCTGGCAAACTGGATGAAAAAAAACGAACAAACAAATGAGAATCCGAACGGTAATATTTTTATCTCGCATTTCGTTTCGGCCAGTGAAGACAGCGAAAGTCCCACCGCGATTCTTAAACGTCTGACGGAAGAGGTTCGTTTTACCTTTTCGTTGCCTGAACCGCCGGAAAAACAGGATAAACTGAGTACTCCTGACGACTCCGGGAACAAGGAAAAATCGTCTGACAATCTGGAAGACCTGACGAAAGAATTTTCACTCGTAATGAGTCAGACGGACCCGAACCGTCCCTAGATTCTCGTTCTCGACGGCGTAAACCAGATTTACGATTCCGATAACGCGAAAGAAATGTGCTGGCTTCCGACACCTCCCTCCTGGGTCAAGGTGGTCTTTTCAACGCTAAAAAACGATTTCACCATGGAAGTGTTCGAACGGCGTCATGACGACACGTTTGAAGTACGGAAATTGACAATGGAACAGCGACAACGAATCATTGTCGATTATCTCGCCCAATATCACAAGACGCTTCTGAACGAACAGATTTCGCGAATCGCTTCCGACGAAAACAAGGGTAACCCCTTGATTTTGCGAACGCTTCTGGACGAACTCCGCATGTTCGGCGTTCACGAAGAACTGGATAACTGTATTAACACCTATCTTGAACCGACGACCGACGAAGACTTTTTTAGCCGTGTCCTTCAACGAATCGAAAACTCGTTTGGAGCCGATCCGGTAAAACGGGTTCTCATTGCGCTGGCAGTTTCCCGTAACGGATTACTGGAACAGGAAATCCAATTGATCGCCGAAATCGCGCCGGTCTTCTGGTCGCAAATTTACGGAGCGTTATCAAGTCACCTTGTCAACCGTGCAGGCTTCATCGACTTCTCGCACGGCATGATTCGAACCGCCGTTCTGAACCGTTATGAGGATTCCATCACTGTGGCCCGTCGTATAATCGTCGCGTATTTTGAGGTATTAAAAGTCGAAGCCCCGGAACAATACAATCTGTCGCGCGCCTGTTTCGAAGTTCCCTGGCAACTGCAGATTCTTGATGAGACGCAAAAACTCAAGGATTTTATTCTTGATTTTGATGTCTTGGAGGTGATTTACTGGAAGAATAAAAACGAAATGTGTTCTTATTGGAAATATCTTTTTGATCATGGCATTTTCCCCAAGGAATATTTAGCTGTTGATCTTTCCGCATATAGTAAAAAAGAACAAGCCTATAAATATTATGATCTGGGACATTTCTGTACTTTTTTCCAATCAATGTCCGTTGCGGAAGAAGCCTATGACAAAGCGTTGGCGATTCTAAGAGAGCTTGCCCGCGAGAACCCGCAGGTTTATCATTCCGATCTGGCAACGACGCTGAACAATCTCGCTCTTTTGCATGACCGTATCAACGAGAAGGGTAAGGCGGAAGCAGAATACGAGGAGGCTCTGGCGATCAATCGAGAGCTTGCCCGCGAGAACCCGCAGGTTTATCATTCCGATCTGGCAGCGACGCTGCATGGTTTAGCTTATTTGCATGATAGTATGAACGAGAAGGGTAAGGCGGAAGCAGAATACCAGGAGGCACTGGCGATTCGAAGAGAGCTTGCCCGCGAGAATCCACGGGTTTATCATTCCGATCTGGCAGCGACGCTGAACAATCTCGCTCTTTTGCATGACAGTATGAACGAGAAGGGTAAGGCGGAAGCGGAATACATGGAGGCTTTGGCGATCTATCGAGAGCTTGTTCGCGAGAACCCGCGGGTTTATCATTCCGATCTGGCGTTGACGCTGAACAATCTCGCTGGATTGCATAACAGTATCAACGAGAAGGGTAAGGCGGAAGCGGAATTTAAGGAGGCTCTGGCGATCTATCGAGAGCTTGCCCGCGAGAACCCGCAGGTCTATCATTACGATCTGGCAAATACGGCATGTGGACTCGCACAATTATATGCCAATACAGGCGAGAAGGTGAAAGCGAAGGAGACATTTATGGAATCGTTGAAGGCTTTCAAGGAGCTTGCAGAAATCGATTATGCCCAGTTTCAGTCCGATGTAGAATTTGTACAACAGGAAATCGCCAAACTTGGCTTGTAAATAGATTGAGTGGTAATTTTTTGAGAGGTGTTTCCTTTTGAGCGTTTGCCAACGTAATTTAGATCAATATCGACAAAAAGACGAGGCATATTCAAAAGGAACAGGTTAATGCGGTATCTGTCTATTTTACATAGAGCGTGGAATTCTCTAATCATTCTTTGTTTTCAAAGGATGAATACTTTGAGCAATGAAAAAGGTCAAGAAACGTTTTCTGGTGTTGATAGTTCAGGAGGTTTGGTCAGATTCATTAAAGATTCCCCTAACAATTCAGCGAACCGTTCTTCCAGACACGATATTCTTGTAAGAAGGTCTTGGGTATTCATGGAACGGATTATAACTTTTCTCCATGTTTCGCACAATACCAATTTTTGGAAAATAGACAGTTACGATTATACATTCCGTTCAACCGGTCTGTTGCCGCAGTCGTATTATTTAACGTTTCAACCAAATAAAAGCACCGACTCTCACTCATGTCACTTCGGGATCGACGGCGGTATCTGGCCGATAAACGTCAGGAATGTCAGTCGTTTACCATGACCGGACTGGAAGCCCTGCACATCTTCAAAACGTTACGGGAACAGGAGTTACCGCCAGTTCATTTGAGGTTTGATTGTAACGTTTTAGGTGGGAGACAAAACAGGCGAGACGCCTGTTTTGAGGATGCGGACGAGACCTGCCTGCCGTCAGGCATGGCGTTTGCGTTCCGGGATTTCTTCAACTTGACCTTCTGACCGTTCACGGTTGCGAAACGACCGAATCGCTGGTCTATACCGTCTGCGATACCGAAGGCAATCCGCTTCCGTCGGAATTGGGCAGAAAAATGCTCCTTGACAGTCAAGTGGTTGAGGAAGGCCCGTTTCGAACCTGTCCCGGCGAAAGTCGGATCAACGCCCTTGTTCAAGTCAATATCCAAAAAGCGAAGGACGAAATCAAGGAATACTATCAAACGTTTTTCAACGAAGAGTCGGCCCGACTTGAATATTGGGCAACTTCTCTGGAAGATGGGCTGGAAGCCAACATTAAAAAACTCTCAAAACAGATCGAACAACTCGACCGACAGGCTCAAAAGACGCCGAATTAGTCCCCGGAAGAGCGCCTTGAATACCAAAAACGCAAATCGGAGTTGGAAAAGCTCCGAAACGCCAAACGCCGCTTTCTTTTCGACGATCAGGACAAGATCGAAGAACGCCGCGAAGCGATGATTTCCGGACTTCAAGCCCAGTTGGACAGTCCGAAAACCGAAATTCGGCGTCTCTTGCTTGTTTCCTTCGAAACGGTATAATATATAGTGGTGTATTGTTCCGTAAGTTCACCCGATTTTACCCCATAAACAAGGTTTTTAGCCATGCCGACTATAGAAGAGACTCGCGCTTTACTCGTTGAAAAACTCAAAGAGCTGTTCCAACTGGACCAGCCGGACCTTGACTTCGGATTCTATCGGATTATGCACCTGCGGAGCAAAGAGATTAACGAGTTTCTGGAACACGACCTGCTAACCCAAGTCAAAGACGCCCTGACCGAATATACTCCGGTCGAAAAGCAGGACGTCCAAAAGAGATTGAACGAAGCGATCAAACAGGCAGAAAGTCTGGGGGCGGATCCCGAAACGCTTCCCAAGGTCAAGGAACTTCGGGAAAAACTGTCGGAATCGATTGATATGAAGCAGGTCGAGTGCGATGTTTACGACGCGCTCTATCATTTCTTTTCCCGATATTACAGCGATGGCGATTTCATTAGTCAACGCGTCTATAAAGAAGGCGTTTACGCGATTCCGTATGAAGGGGAAGAGGTTAAACTCCATTGGGCGAACGCGGATCAATATTACGTTAAGACCTGTGAATACCTGCGTGATTACTGTTTTCGAACGGAGTCGAATCGTCGGGTTCATTTCAAGCTGGTCGACGCGACTGAAGGGGAACACGGTAATATCAAGGCGAGTGAAGAGAAGAATCGCGTCTTTATTTTAGCGAAAGATAATTTCTGTGCGGAAGAGAACGGCGATCTGACTCTTCGATTCGAATATCGACCAGCGACCATGAACGACTGGCCGAAAGATCAACGTTCCGATCAGAAATCACCGCCAACACAAGACGATCTGATCACTTTTGCCGATGCTCATATTCTTGCACAAAAAAATACGGAGACCTGGACAGATGAACTGGGCAAGCTCTATCTCAAGTCGGACGGCGAAGACGCGGAATATTCCCTTTTGACTCATCATCTCAAGCGATACGCGGCCCGAAATACGTTTGACTATTTCATTCATAAAGACCTTGGTACTTTCCTTCGACGTGAACTTGACTTCTTTATCAAGAACGAGATCATGTATCTGGACGATATCGAAAAGGAGACCGCTCCCCGAGTGGAGCAATATCTCTCGCAACTTCGGGCTATTCGTCGAATCGCGAAAAAGATCATTACATTCCTGGCCCAACTCGAAGATTTTCAGAAGAAACTCTGGTTGAAAAAGAAGTTCGTCGTTGAAACGAATTACTG
>CAYUAP010000147.1:0-11691 GCA_964442735.1 uncultured Planctomycetaceae bacterium
CAATTCGTTGTTTTTTCGCCTCCGACCAACCGCCGGAGGTTTTTTTGTCTCTATTCTGAAAGGATTCTCCTATGCTCAATCGCAAAAAGACCGTTCCCCAGCCGTCCGACTACCCGGAAGTTATGAATCAGGTTCAAGTCGCCTTACTCCTCGGCCTCTCCCGTAGCAGCGTTCAGGAATACACCAAAAACGGCACCATTCCCCACCTGAAACTGGAAAGACGGTGTCTGTATTCAAAAACAAGGATTTTGAAATGGGTTGAGGATGGGAAACCAGAGATTCTTGTAAAGAGTGATGAATAAATATATTTTTGAAACTAACCGTGATACAAGAGCGACTCCTAAAATTTAAATCTGATAAATGTGATAACTGAGACAACATGAAGTCGCTGGGCGAACATATTTGCCATGATTTTCTCCATGAAAAGGTTTACATAATGTTGGACGATGGAGTAGGTTACGCAAAGCATCAAAAATTACAAAAGAAAATGTCGTAGCGTCTTGCCTGTTACACTTTTATTGCTCTTCGCAACTTCACAGGGTGTTCCCTTAGCTATAATTTTTCCTCCTTCACTTCCAGCACCCGGGCCAAGATCAATAACATAATCAGCCAAAGCAATCAACTCTATATTATGCTCTACAATGGCCACCGAATTCCCCTCTTTGAGCAACTTGTCGAAAAAATCCAAAATTCTCTGCAGATCAAGAGGATGTAGACCAGCCGATGGTTCGTCGAAAATATAGAGTGAATTTTTCTGTTTCCCATCCATTAAATTGACAGAGAGTTTCAGTCGCTGACTTTCTCCACCGGATAACTCAGTCGTTCGTTGACCGAGACGCAGGTAATCAAGTCCGACTTCTTTCAAAATTTGAAACTTGCTAGAAAGACATTTATCATCATCGAAAAAAACTAGAGCCTCTCCAATATCCATTTCCAGAATATCCGAAATATTCTTATCTTTATACTTGATTTGCAGTATCTCATCTCTATACCGTTTGCCAAGGCACGTAGGACATAAAATTTGGTTATCATCTGACATGATATTGGTAGAAATATAACCATATCCATTACAACAGGGACAAGCACCTCCTTTTGTATTAAAGCTAAAGAGTCCGGATCCCATTGCGTTTCTTTTTGCGGACTGTGTTCGACAGAATTTTTCACGAATGGATGAAAAAACATCAATATAGGTTACAACAATAGAACGTTTACTCTTTGCTATAGGAGCCTGTTCGCAGGTGATGATTTGATTGATTCTATCCCGTCCAATCAATTGAGCACTTACTCTTGATCTTGTTTTCGATGATTTCGTCTTTGCATCCAAAAAGAAAGTATCAAAAAGTAGGGAGCTTTTTCCAGATCCACTAACCCCAGTAACGGCTACAAGACAATGAAGAGGTAAATCGACGTCGATATGCTGGAGATTATTTGAACAAGCATTGCGAATTCCAAGACAGTCGTCTTGTTTATACTTGATATGTTTTGTGCGAACAAGAGGAATACTCCCTTCCAATAACTGTCCGGTTACTGATTCCCTACATTTTGATAAATCCTTACTGAAGCCTTGAAAAACGACTTCACCTCCCTTGCGAGAAGGGCCTGGACCGAATTCCACGATATAATCAGCCTCTTGAATAAGTTGTCTGTTATGTTCGACGAAAACGATAGTATTTCCATTACCGGTTTTACGAAGCTGGTTAATAATTGAAAGCAAATTCGGTATTTCCTGCCAATGTAATCCCGTAGAAGGTTCATCCAATATATACAAAATTCCAGATAATTGTGAAGCAAGAAACGTCGTCATTGTAATACGGTGCATTTCACCACCGGAAAGAGACGCTGTTCTTCTTACTAAAGTCAAATAACCAACACCAAGTTTTATGAGGGTATCACAAGATTCCAGTATCTCTTTTTTGTAAAGTGCGCACAAGTCGTCTCGATAATCGCAAAAAAGCATTTTTTCGATAAAATTGTGTAATTCCAGTATGGTCATTCGTTGTACATCACAAATATTACGATTTTTTATGAAGACATTTTGCGCATCCAACGAAATTCCCATACCGCCACAATCTTCGCATGGATTAAGTTCAAGAAAACGACCAAGCTGTTCACGAATAGTGTCACTTTGGGATTCTTTGTAAAGGCGTAATATTTCAGGAACAAGACCAGGATATTCCAATTTGAGTTTTTTACTTTTTTTGGTTCCATATAACAACGCGCGTTTTGCTTCTATTGGAAAATTTTCAATAGAAATTTGTAAACTTGCACCAAATTGTTTGAGATAATTGTCCAAAAATTGATGTTTTGTGGTTCCTTTGGTTGGCGTCCCGTACAAAAGTCCTCCGTTATCAATAGATAACGTTTGGTTCGGATACAAGAGCGTTTCGTCGACACCAAAATCTTCCCCGGAACCACCACAAGACTGACAAGCTCCATAAGGAGATTGATTCGAAAAAAAAGAGGGGGGGTAACTTGGTATTGGAGTTCCACATTTAGGACACGTTTTCTGAAAGTGCAGGTTTTTCTGTCGACATTTTTTACATTCTACTTCACCGGCAACGGAAAAAAGTGAGAAAAGGAACGAGTTAATGTGAGAAATTGATCCCATTGTACTTGTCGAGGTACGTATATGCCGATTTTGTTTTATGGCAATAGTTGGAGGAAGTCCGAGAATTACATCTGCAGACGGCGCACAATTTTTTGAAATATAGTAATTACCTCCACCTGCGTCGAGAGCTTCGAGCATTTGACGACGACCTTCTGCGTATAATGTGTCAAAAGCAAAGGAAGATTTTCCAGAACCTGAAACCCCGGTAATGGCAACCAGTTTCTCGTATGGAATTTTAACCGAAACGCCTTTTAAATTTCCTTCTCTGCAACCACTTGCTTCAATATAATTTTTAGCCATTTGGGAGTTACTCCTTTGTTGAAAATGATATATTGTTCTGTAAAACAGGGGTTACACTGGACGACAACTCTACCCCCCATGTTTTGTAAATAGCATCCGACATTGAAATCATGTATTTTTTTTGGGAAATGACAGAGCAAACATCGTTTGACATATCAATATTGACTTTCCATATTTTTCCAGGCGAAACACCATACACTGTTCCCGAACTAAAGATTTGTTTTAGAAAAGCAAATGATTGACTGGTTTCCCATTTTATTTGAAATTTTAACAAAAAGGATTCCGGTTCCGGTTGCATTTGAAAAACTCTTCCAGAATAACAGTAACGATTTGAGTATGAATCAGACAAAAGAATACATGCTTTTGTAATGTAATCACAGATATTTCGATACGACGTTTCTGTATAATACTGTTTATTAATGTCAATATGAGTATTTGGGGACTCAAGATGATATCGCATTGTCAGTTCATTGTAAATAGGGGTATCTGGAATAGCATGAAAGATGGAAATGGAATACGAGTAAATACATGATTTTACGGCATTTAAAAAATGGAGCGTCTTGTTTCTATCTGAATCCTGTTCGCCGGGAAAACCGAACATAATATAGACGTGTAATTTGATTCCGGCTGCTGTCGCCATCGTAAAATAGGGAAGATAATGTTCAACTCTGGTTCCTTTTTTCATAAGATCAAGTACTCGTTGCGAAGAGGTTTCCATGCCTACACGAATCATGTCACAACCGCATTCGTACAAATGGGAAAAATATACTTCTGAAAATGGTAATTCCATACGAGCGTTTATTCCCCAACGAAAACGACCTTGTATCAGAGAAGCGACAAAAGATAATATATTAGGAGACAATGCCGCATCCGTAAAATACACATGTGATACTCTGTATTTATGGCACATTTTAACGACCTGACTCATAATTTTTCGCAGAGCGTCTTTTCCCAGATTAGCAGTGTTACTGAATAAATCAGAATCCCCATTACAAAATGCACATTTTTTATAGTAGCAGGAAGTACGTAACGAGAGAGGAATCGTTCTGTGACCTTTGTCTACACAATAGTCATCCCATCTTACTCCTGCGTAGTCAGGAATATACTCTGTATCGCTGTGGACAGATTTTATAATTCTGTCGTGTTTTTGTTTTGAAGTGGCAATTTCAAATAATGGCGTTTCACCATGACCGATGACAATGTTGTCAATATAAAAAAATTTGTTGACAATCTCGGTTGGAGGAATTTCATAATTGTTAAAATAAGCTCCTCCTAGAAGAATTTTTATCCCCGGATATTGGTTTTTTATCAACTTGGCGAGTAACAATGCGAATGGAAGTTGAGACGAATATGAGACGGAAATGCCAACATTAATAGTCTTAAAACGGTCAACAAAACATTTCCAAAATGGCTGTTTTTTGAAAAAAACAGAGGTCCAACTCAAAAGTTCAATAGCTCTTTGGAGTTTTTTTGTGGTAGTTATCGCAAAATGGAAGCGAACTTCATCAAGTGAAAACGAAATATCTTTTGATAAAGCGGAAAGAATTTTTGTGGCGGAGGAGAATTTTAAAAGCGGATCAATGTCGGAAATTCTGGATGATACAGCAAATTTTTCCAAGAAACATATTTTTTCAGGAGACAAGTGACGTTGATTTCCACATTTACGAATGTATTTTGGATTTAGAGCATTTTTTAGAAAAGCAATTGATGTGTCACAAACAGTGGTAGGGATTTTTCGTTTTTTCAGATAACCTGCCAATACATAAGGTCCCAACATTGGCATTGTACAATCAGCCAAAGGCGGAACCAACAGTAACAAACTACTTTGTTCATAATGTGTCTCAAACATATATCAATACTCGATCAAGTCTAATTTCTTACATACTTTGAAGAATTCTTCTATAATCCCAATGTCAATATCACGATCTGGACACATTGTTTGCAAAAAAGTACAGATTTCCGCTAATGAACGTACTCCATCTATCGCATCCCAAATAAGTATGGAATCATGATTTAGGGAGAGAATTGGAGTTCGATTAGTAAAAACAAGACCACCAAAGGCTTCTTTTCGTGTTTTTACCCCCTTTTTAAATATGGGGACAATATTTTTGTCCATGTTATTTCCCTTTAGCACATAATGAATCGTATGACTGTCTCCAATTTCCGTCGTGCATAGCTGCAGCTCGACACCCTCCATGACATTTATCGAATGTTTCACAAGACACGCATGACGTTGGAACATGTTCGTTTGTAATAAAGTCCATGAAGGTAGAAGAATGTTGTTTAATTTCCTTAATAGGTGTCTCAAGAATATTACCCCCAAGCAGAATTCGAGACAACCCACAAACCATTAGATTTCCGTCAATATCAACGTAAAAGCGGTCATAACCATAAGAACAAGTATTGGCCAAATATTTGAGATGCGGAGGCACAGCACAATAAGGAATCGCTTCGGCAAATTCGATATGAGGATTCGAAGTATTTTTCATAAAACGATCGGCAAAATCCATTGCTTTCACCATGTCTTCACGACTTATCTCCAGAGAATGCGCACTTCTTCCTATACCCACTGGAACAAACCGTGTAATTGTCATGAAACGCAAACCCATAGTGTGGAATGTTTCCATTGTCTTTTCCAAGACCGCAATATTACATGCGTTCAAAACAAAATTACTAGCTACTGGTATTTTCCCAATATTCAGAAATTTCTCGATAGCGTGTAACGAATTTCTATAACTGTTACAGGAGCATGTCAACATTTCATGCGTTTCCTCATCACCGTGAATGGAGATACTGACGCTCATCACGCCCGTCTCGGATATTTTTTCTATGATTTCATCAGTCATCAATGTCCCATTCGATAAAATCATAACATTGGGGAAATGTGAAGTTGCATATTGAAGAATATCGAAAAAATCAGGATGCATGAGCGGTTCACCACCAGTTAACGTAACTTGCATAACATTTTGCTTTGCTAGCAAGTCCAGCATTTGAATAACATTTCTGTTATACCGTGGCTTTTGCGAATTATAACAGAATTTACACTTTAAATTGCATGCTTCTGTTAATTCAACTTGAACCAGCAAAGGAGAAATCAATCGAAGATAATCATATTGTATCACTTAAAAACCTCGTTAGCTAAAAAGAATACCTGATTTTGATTGGCGCAAACAACCGCCGCCACAACAGGAAAGCGACCGACATGTGTTACAATTACCACTCACTTGTAATTCCTTATGCCATTGCATTTTCTGAAAACGCTCCCATACGGATGAAAATAACTCATTATGAAGGTTGCCGATAATCGGTGTTTCCAAAAGCGGGCAAGGTGTTACAACACCAAAAGGGGTAATTCGAGCTGTTAATATTCCTGCAGTACAAGGAATATTATGTTCTTTAATATATTCAGACACTTTAAAATCCGAACAATAACAAATAGGGAACGGTTGAGGAAATGCTATACGGACAAATGCGTTAGTTTTATACTGAAATTCCTTTATTACTGAAATCGCGTTAATCATTTCAGAATCCGATATTGCAAAACGTCTATCTATCGTCAGCACTCTTGTCAATAAAACTGTACGAATATTTATACGCTGTAGCATAACCAGTATTTCGAAAAAACTTTCTATGTTTTCTCTCGAAAGCGTAACATTTACTGCAACATAGACGTCATTTGCTTGTAAAAGCGATATAGCTGTTAAAGTTTCGTCAAACGCCCCGTCACGTCCAACAATCCTGTCATGTGTTTCCCTATTTGGTCCATGAATTGAAGTACACATAGAACCGAATATATCTGAAAAAGCAACAATATTGCTCTCATTAATTAACGTCGCATTACTATTACAATGAATATCCAAACCCAAAGATTTTGAATAAGCAGCGAGTTCTAAAAAAGAATCAAAACAAAATGGCTCTCCACCATTAAAATTTATGGAAAAAATACCATACTGGTATATATCATATACAATATCTTTTAGACGATCAAACGAAATTAAATCGCCACCAGAAAATACACCCGATCTTTTATTATAACAGAACTCACACGCATTATTACATGAATACGTGAGCTCAATCTGCAACACAGTCGGTCTAAGCATACCCCACATAAAATACCTTCATTGAAAGCCGACTAGCAACACTGAATCAACGACATGCACAACATTGGCAAGGTGTACACTTAGCAACTATTTTAAGATTTTGGCCAGAACTCATATATTGTACTACCTCAGTGGAAACTACTGACTCACTTGAAATTCTTTCAGTTTTTCCACAAAACGTTTTAGAAAAAGGTCTTACAAATGGACTAAATACTTCAATCTTCGGCTCAAGCACGCTCTTCATACATGACACTCCTGTTTAAAGCAATCCTCAAAACGACCAACCTATCTTCATCTCCAAGATATGCCGGATCAAACTCTCTAATTAAACAAAAAATTTAATTGAACACGAACAACAAACTTTGCGACAGAAAATCCACCTGTTTTAGCACCGAACACTTACTCTCTATACTAAAAAGAGTAGTTAATTTGGTCACCATGGTGGGGCGTTTTTAGGCTTTTTGGGGCCTTTTTCACCTTCGACTGGTTTCCGATACTTATTATATTATCGCAATAATAAAACAAAAGTCCCGTATTTAGCGGGGCTTTAAGCGGAGAGGACAGGATTTGAACCTGCGGTGAGATTACTCCCACACGGGTTTAGCAAGGCCACGATAACCCCGTGTTTTATAGACTCAAAACGCTATTAGGTAGTTAATTCGGTCACGTGGCATTAAAACCTTGCCCCATAACGACTTAGGTTAAAACGAACCAAACCCAAGACCTTCGCTCCACTTCCAACTATCGGTTATTCTACTCATCAATATTGGTTTGTCAATCCCCCGGAACATTAAAACTTGTCTGATATTGCCAGCGGTTGATCGGCGATTGGTTCCTCTTCCCGGTCCTGGCCGCCACACCGCCCGACTGTCGCGTTTTTGGCTTTCGTTCGGAAAGTTGGTCGCCTTGGATCGTCATCGCGGGAGAGGGGACGTGTTTGAAAACGGATTGGTATTCTATTGGTGTTTTTGACTGTTTTACATATTTTTCTTAAAATATCAAATTTTCTCTGAGACAATGACGAATGGACATAAATTTTATCCAAGTAAAGTCATTAAATTATCACTAAAAATATTATTAATCTTTTCTGCTGGCAACCCCCATATAATTTTTAACTGACTAGTTATAGATTGAGCTTCCCAAGGAAATACAGGAGCACCATTCATTACTGCAAATGGCCCATCCGATTCGGGAAAGATTCTATTACGAGGCATTTTAGACACTAAATTGTTTCCTTTTTTACTTTGTATCATGGCGGGACCAACACTAAACCAACAACCAATATCAATAGATCGACTGAGTTCTGATTGAGTTCCAGAAAACCAATGTAGAATAAATTTACCAACTGAATGATATCGCTCCAATAATGGTAATATCCTTGACAAGGCATTACGGGAATGAATACTAATAATACGTTCAGGAGATCTTTGGCATTCTTCAAGTATTTTAGTAAAAACATATTCTTGTTGATCTACAGTACCTGCAAACCTAGGACTTCCATCAATACCTACTTCACCAATAAATCTCGTTTTTGATATTGAGGAAAGTAGTAGTTCAAGTTCAGAATATTTTTGCTGGACAATTTCTGGATGTATTCCCAATGCGACATGAATGTTTTTATAGGGGATAAATACTTTTGAAGTTGCAATCCATGCACGGGGACTTGTTGTTACTGCCAGAGTAAACGAATTCATTTTATCGGTAGTAGCAACAATTTCTAATGGATTGGGATACAAATCTAAGTGCGTGTGTAAATCAATCATAGTATTCCTTGTATTTTAAGTAGTCTCTCAACTTCTAACAAACCTCGAATGGCAACACCCTCGTATTCATGACGTTCTTCAGGATTAGAAAAAGAAAGGTTCCCAGAAATAAAGCTTCTTGGTCCACCTTCTTGATATCTAAGACATGCAAGAGCCATTGCCCCAACATCATCTGCCCCTGTTTTCTTCCTACCCAAAAGTAACTGGTTTATTCTATACTTCGTATTGTCTGTTATTCCTGCTTGGATAAAAGCGGCCCGACGAACCAGGCATGGTACACATCGTCCACAATGACAACGACCATATCTTGAATATTTCCCACAGCTTGTCGAAGAAGTAACCAAATCAGAAAGCATAATTTGGTCTTGACATTCTTTCAACATTTCTCCTTTGGTTTTAAAACGATATGGTAAAGTGAGTCTGGCATTTATGCCAAGCGTGTTCCATATCTTTTGTATCCCTTGGATGTAAACCGGATGTGTTGTCTTCGTACTTAAACTTCCCATTCGCCCAACAGTAAGAGGTATATTGAGACTGATAAAACCATTTTCACAAACAAAAACATCCATCGGTTTGGGGTTATCTCGAGATAACGCGGAAGCAACAATTGCTGCAAATGCAAAAAAAACTATGGAACGGGCCCTTGTGGATGGTTCACTTTCGTTGTCTTGAAGGTTGATTTTGTGACTCCATTGAAAATGGTTGTCGTTTGCTTTCAATCTATTGGCATAGACCCTTTGGATGTCCGAGTTTCCTGATACGATTTGAGAGACGAAAGCCGGTTTGCGACCAGTATTTGTCAAGTCAATTGCTCCAACAAGGCTGTCAACTCCACCTGAAAGTAGTGAAATACAATCAACATCAAACGATTGAATGTCTTTGGGGGTTGGAGGGACAATACCGCCTGTATTAAAATGTATAGTCCAATAATCACCAGTCAAAAAGCCAAGGATATTTTGTATACTAATCTTTAATTCTTCCCAATGTGATGGCTCACATAAGGATATACTTAAATCTATTTGACGTGTCCATCCATCAGGAGAACAATTCCTTCTGACAAGATTATCTGCAGCCGATACCGACAATGCAAAAGTCAAGAAGTCCCATGCTACAACCGATGGTTTGAGACCTCGATTTTCGATATCTTTTTTTAACGTTGAAGCATACCAACCGACTTCTTTAATTTTAGGAATATTGTACATAGAAAAATACTTTGTATTTACATCATGAGACCTAGGAATGCAGTTTATTGAAGTACAAATAATTTTTCTCATAATGATCCCTCGAATATCTCAAAAGTTTCTTTAATTGTTATATTAAGAATTTCGCATATATTATTTGCAGTACAGTAATGACGATTTTTTACAACTGCAATTTGCTGATATATTTCTGTTTTCAAATAACTCTTTATATTATTTATGCATTCTATGGAATCTAATATGTCGGGCATTCGTTCAAGTTTTGGACCCAAATCAAGATAAAGTCGATTATAAGCCTCATTTGCAAGAAAACACTGTGTAATAAACCAAATATTATCTTCATTTAAGTTGCCAATATCAGCATCTGGATAAAAGGTTAAAAATTCAATAAAAGCATTATTTATCGAATCACGAGATGATTCAGATTCAAGAGTACCACCATAAGGAATTAATTGGTTTATTATCTCATTAACATAATCATCTTGAGATAAATTCTTTGACGTCAGTTCTTTAATCCACACTTGAATTGATGGATTTGCACTATTATTGTTTCTGATATCGTTCAGAAGGGAAAATAGATTACCTCCAACAGCCGTTGACGAACGCATACGTCTGGCAAGAGTTGAAGATCCTCCCATCCCTTTCTTCACATAGTGTCCCAGTGACTTACGGATATATTTATCATTTTTATCTCTCATATAAAGACTAAAATATCTCCTTGCATGACCAAAACGATTGGATGGGGCAACCGCTTGGGTAACCGTATCATCTTGTAACGGATCAACATTCTGTTGATCGTTATGAATGTCTTGCGGTTGTAGTGATTCATTTGGGACGCAATTCGTCGCAGATTCGTCTGATACAGTATCCAACCACGGAGGATCAAATACTATACCTGCTCCAGGTCCCATACTCGAAGACGAAGTTCCCATTTTATTTTTTCTCCTTACGCTTTATTGCAATAGCGTTTTTAACTGCTTTTGGTGTATCTTTATCTTTATCCCATTGTTCTAATAAAAATTGAGCCCAGTCTTGATCATGAAGAATTGAAATCAGCGCAGGAAAAAGTTTTGTAGTGGGCATTTGTCTCAACATCGGTACGGTGACATTACTCATATTTGGGAATGCAAGTGATATATGAAGAATACCTATAACAATATTTGATTCCCATTCCTTTTTTACAATGCGTTCTATTCTATGGAAGATGTTTTTAACTTCGTTTTCTGATAACCTTTTTATTCTTTCTATAACTGGCAGGGTTAATGTATCTACTCGGGCTAGAGCATCCATGACACTTCTTCCTTCTTCGGAAAGTACATCATAACTTGCATAATGTGACATAGCTGTATTACGACTTAAATAGAGTAATGGCCGCAAATCCGTGTCTGCAAGTTTGGGTTTTAGTTTTAACCACTCATAGACAAACGGTGATTTCCATGAAATATCTAAGTGTTTATTATTTTCAATATCTTCCCCGTTTTCAATACTTTTTTCGAATTCATTCAAACATTCAAGATATCCATTGATATTCTTACCTACCTCCATAGCGAGATAATTAAAGGCTTCTGGTGAAGCACATCGTTCAAATAATTGAATTTTAACCAACTCTTCGAAAGAAACATTCATACCTTGTACTTGAGCAATAGTTTCGACTAGCCAGACGATGAAGCCATAACTCATGGATACGATCACAATCTTCGCCAAGAATTTGTCTCCATGCA
>CAYUAP010000148.1:0-11606 GCA_964442735.1 uncultured Planctomycetaceae bacterium
TTCCGGCCAAGCTGGTCCAGATCGGTAATCTGTTTAAACCGGTCGTCCGCGTATAACCAGGAACTGGTCTGCGGCTCCGCAAGAAACGCGCGTAACTCCCGCTTCCCACGGTCGTAAAGGAACCCACGCTGAAATACCCCTTCATATCGCTTCGCGATTATTCGTATTGCCATAATATGACCTTTTTTGATTGTATTGTTCTTTTTTGATTACGCTGTCTTCCTGATTGCGTTATCTTTTTTGATTCGGTTTTACGTTCGTACTGACGAAAAAACAGACTTAACAAAAAAACAGACCTGACGAAGTGCAAATCTGACGAAGTGCAGACGTGACAAAAAACAGACCTGTTGTCGTTGACTTTTAAAACCCTGTCGAATACCGCGCAATTTTCTCGCCGCTGACGCGGCAAATTTGGGCAATGGAGCTAGCCCCCTTGCATCCCCCATGGTATTCCTGCTCTCTTGTTCTCCCTTTTAGCGTGTTAAACTCAGCGCAAGGCGGAAGCCCAGGTAATCGTACCGGATAACCTGTGTGCGCCCGGACCTGCAAGCCGACCGGCAGTACCTGGCGATGAGGTTCCAGCTCCCGCCCCGGTTCACCCGATAAGCGGCCCCTCTTGGCCCTGTTGGGTCCGTTACGGCGTCACACGGATAATCTCCATACCAATCCTGACACCATTCCCACACATTACCGTGCATATCATACAACCCCCACACGTTTGGAGAATAGGATTTCACTTCGCTTGTTTGTCTCAAATACTTCCCCTTTTCCGTTGTACCATATGGATTCTTGCCATAACAATTCGCCTTATCGCCATTGAGGGTATTTCCAAAACTAAAGGGGGTTGTCGTTCTAGCTCTACATGCGTATTCCCACTCCGCTTCACTCGGAAGTCGAAATTGGAGCCCGTTGCTTTGACTATTCAACTTCTCTATAAACTCCTGACTATCGTTCCAACTCACCCGTTCTACTGGCAGATTCGATCCTTTAAAGTTGCTTGGATTGTTCCCCATCACACTCTCCCACATCGCCTGCATTACGGGTGTCTCCAACATCCAAAAACCTCGCGTCAGGATTACCTTGTGTTGTCTTTCTATATCTTCCCGATCTTTTTCCGATTCCGGACTTCCCATCATAAACGTTCCGGCTGGACACCAGTGAAAAGTATATTTTACGCCTTTGAGCGTTCCTGTTTTTGACTCTCCTGCTTTTACTCCTTTACCACTCCATTCTCGCGCAAGTCGCTCTGCCTTTTCTTTTACAAGACGCTCCCGTTCCGCCTTTTCTCGCGCAAGTCGCTTTTGTTTTTCCCGTACAGCCGGACGATCATTCTTCCAACGTCTTTCCGCAAGGAGCCACAGATTATCCTCTTGCCAACCAAGACCGTATTGCTCCAGAACCGGGAGTTTTGGAACAAGTTCCTCATAGGGAATCGATGCACTATATACATCGTAATCGGTACAACTTGAAAGAACTATATCAACGACTTCTGAACAAAATCGCTTCGATTCCTCTTGATATTCTGTTTTAGTTCTTGTCGTCTGTTCCTGTAAACCGGTTATTACATTCGTCTGTTTTTGGGTTATTTCACGTTTCGCTTTCGACAACACCTCTTCGGCGGCAAGTCTCTTTTGCTCCCAAAGTACTGTCATGATAAAAGCGGACACGGACAACTCTTTCGGACGCAGGGACATAAACGTGGTGGGAGCTGCTTTCGGGTTTTTACGAATGGACTCCGCTAACGATTCACTGTCACTTGACGAAAGACCACTCCAGTTCTGATCCCGATCCCGCTTGATTCTGTTAAATTGAGCCTGTGCTTGCCTGACTACCCCTTGCGCCGGGACCAACGCCGGATGTTCCCCTGATTCCAAGCCCGATATCGCACGTTGTATTTCCAATAGTTTCGATTCCATTCGCCGCAAGGTCTGTGGTACCTTGGGAAGCCGTATTTGCCCCATTTGTTCCAAGGTCGGCTCTTGCGATTCAGGCGTGGATATGTTTTCAATCGAAAGCTGGATATCCTCTATTTGATAATCCTTGATTTCAATTTGCGTTACATCTTCCGGTGTTATTACCAGTTTCGGTCCACCTAAAAGTGGTGATGATTTTCCGTGACCAAGCAGGATATCGCCACTCCCTTCAAAACGGAACGTCGGTGTCTGCTCTTTGTTCATTCGCATGGTCGTTCGAGTTATCTGATCGGAAAGGTAGGATGATATGCCGGTGTAGGTGTGTATCCCCTTTTCTAACGCATCCAACAAATGTGCCGTAAAGATGCCATGATGCCGATCGTCCCATTCATATGCCCGCTGGCCCACCGAACATGCGTTCATAACTCCAAAACGTGGCTCGTTTCGGATTTCGAATTGTTTTTTCTCCCTCGACGCGCGAATATCTCGGGAGTGTACACGGTTCATTTCCTCATTATCACGATCCGTCCACGTTGTCGCGATTCCACGGCCCGGATAATTCTGACAGCAGTCAAGTATTAAAAGCGTATTCGATGCCCCGTTTGAACAAGATCGTTCTGTAGCGTCTCCAATGAAACTGCCGTACGCGCAAGTTCATTTTCCAACGTGTCCACCGCGCAAAGATAACGTTTGCCGTCCGATCCCGTAAATCCATGGCCCCAAAATCCGACGATTAAAAGATCAAAATTCGTTCTCATATCGCGGATCTGGCGCATACGCCGCTCCACAAGACTCCGTGTCGGAAGCGATGTTACATCCGCGCCTGTCCGTAACAGGAAAATATCGTCTTCGCAAAAACCACAATAATCCTGCAACGCTTGGGAAAAGTCCACTGCATCCTGTTCCGCATAATTCACACTGCCAATATTCTGATATTGGTTGATTCCAATTAAAAACGCTATCTGTTTCATTATATTACCTCATATTACCTTATATTACCTCAAAATATTACCTCGAATCTCTGTTTATTCATGAAGCTTAAAGGCAATTCGCCTTTTCCGCGGAATCTGAATTCGTTAAGGGGTCCGACAAAGTTGTTGAAGACTTTTCGTCTACTTGTGGTGTGTCGTCTTTCCGTACCGCGTTAATTTCGCCATGGAGTTCCGCCAGACGTGTGGCAACGTCCATTTCTTCACGGTCTGTTGGGTTATATCCTGTTCTCTCCAGATCGCGAAGTACCCGATCCTGCTCTCGCATGTCTTTGACCTGTATCGATAGTTCGACGATCAATTCATCCAAATCAACTTCCTGATCCGGACTGCGAAGGGCCTGAATGAGTTCTTCCAACTTTCCGATAATCATATTGCCCGATTCAATACTTCGAAGAACAATATCACGCTTTCCTTTCGACTGATCGATCTTCTTAAGAAGGACTTCGATTTCGCGTTCCACGGTTTCGCGTGTTTTGCCATGAGACGATTCCATCTCTTTTTCCTTCGCTAGCACAAGTTTTTCATCGGAGGCAATTTCCTTCTTGTACTTCTCAAGATCGTCGTTTGCGTTGCGAATCTTCTGTTCCTGTTTCTTCTTCAGTGTCTCATACTTCTCAACCTCTTTCGCTTTAAGTTGCCCTTCCGACTTCCATATCCCCAACAATTCCATCAGCCTTTGGAATAAACCCGCCATAACTGTTCTGCTCCGTGTTAAAGTGCCATCTGTCATCTAAATTCGGGACACGTTTCATTATCCCGGGTGTCTTTATCCTGTATTATTTATATTATCCATAATTATTTATTAATATCAACAGAAAAATATGAAAAAATCCAAAATATTTTTATCAAACAGAGATTTCATTGATAAATTGGGTTGTATGGACAATATATTTATGTCGTAATATTTATCGCATAATATTTATGGCATAATATTTGTGTCATAAAGAAGAGTATATTAACAAGTTTGTACCCTTTCCCTCAACAGTACGGACCATTACCACTTGAAGAATGTCGCCCTTCTTTTTTGTCGGAGCGCAATGGGAGAGGCTTTCGTCTTCAATGAGAATACGCGGTTCCATTCGTGGACGAATCTTTTAGCCCCGCCAGGTCAGTTTCAGTCGCTGTGATTTCACCATGTCAGATGATTACTCCTTTTCCGGCTATTTTTGAATATTCTGACAGTTTTCTTGCTTGCAGTACAAGTTTGGATGGATTATGCGTGTCGTAACCATTCACGAACGATTTTGAAACCACAGATATCACAGATAAACACTGATAGTCTGCCGTAAAATACAATTTTTTACAATAATAAACGAAACATTTTATCTATTATCATAAATAATTTTATCGTAAAAAAGTATGTTTATCAAAAAACTATCTGTGAAAATCAGTGTTATCGGTGGTTTCACTTTCTATCCGTGAACGATTACCCTTAATTTTGATTTTAATCCTGTGAAAATACAGTTGGAGGATAGGAGGTTTTTACATGAGATAATTCATTTTTGAATTCATATTCCCAAAAACCTTTATTGATTTCCCATGTAATACCATAAACAGCCCAAAAGGTAAGACAAAGCAAAGCAAGTATGAAGAGAGTTTTTATAAAGGAAAAAAAATAATTGGGGGATGATGGCATCGATGCCATTTTTTTTCTTAAATCGCTATTGGATGTAGTATCATTATTGATATTGGGATTAGATGGTGATTTTGTAGTTTTTCCGACGATGGATGATTTTTCGGAAGTTTTACTGGAATTGACTATTTGACCTTGTGAAGATGTCGAGGAGCTTCTTCCGCAGGATTCATTTCTTCCCGTATTATTACTGTAGCCGGAGTTGGTACTTTCATAGCCGGAGTTGGTACTTCCGTAACCGGAGTTGGTACTTCCATAGCCGGAGTTGGTACTTCCGTAACCGGAGTTGGTACTTCCGTAACCGGAGTTGGTACTTCCATAGCCGGAGTTGGTACTTCCATAGCCGGAGTTGGTACTTCCATAGCCGGAGTTGGTACTTCCGTAACCGGAGTTGGTAATTCCGTAGTTGGAGCTGGAACTATCATAACCATTTTTATTTGTTGTTACAGAGGAACTTGATTTACTACCATAGGACCCTGTAGAAAGGGTTGTCGAAGTAGATTGTGAATTCGAGGTTACAGGAGTGGAGCGTAAAGTACTGGAATTTCCGGTTGAGTCGGAATAAACATTGGGACAGGAAGGAGTTCCATTTGATTTTGTATTTTCATCTAACAAAAAAAATTCAAGATTTTCATCAAACTCTTTATCTGTAGTAGAAGTTGAAGATGATACAGGTTTGTTATTTATTTTTGTAAACATGGTCTGAACCTTTCATCATTAGGAACTAATTTAGAAGCAACCGGTTTGTGGTACTTCTTTTAGTTCGGTGATATAGATATTTTTAAACCAGATTTCATCGTTATGATCTTGCAGGAAAATCCGTCCTTCTTTGACGGTTCCAAATTCTGGTGTTTGGGCAAATTTACTATTAGCAACACCATCAAGCCATGTTGGGGAACCGACTTCGACGGAAACGGCCAACTGTCCATTGAGCCAATGCTCTATATGTTTACCTGTGACGATAATTTTACCATGGTTGAATTCCCCGGAGCGTAAAATATTTTGGGGAAGTCTTGTGGGGATAACATCATAGAGTGAACCACTGCGTTGTTTTACAGGTACATTATTTTCATTGATGGTATCGAGTATTTGATATTCGCATCCAAGGCCGAAACCGGAGGTGTTCCAGGATTTATATTTAATACCACTATTACCATTTTTACTTATCTTGAAATCGAATTCAAGGATAAAGTTTTCATATTTTTTAATGGCATAAAGGTCGCCAGCTTTTCCTTTTTGATAGATAGCACCATCTTTAATTTCCCATTTTAGGGAATCAGTTTTACCAGCCACATTCGTCCATCCCGATAAATCTTTTCCGTTAAACAAGGCCACTTTAGGACCATGATAATAAACGAATTGAGAATAGGGAGTACAGCATTGATTTCGTACTGGCATTGTATAATTGCAACAAGGGTCACAAACATTGTACCGATCGCTATGGGAATAGCAACGAAAGGTACGACCCCAGGCAGATGCTTTAGTCATAAAACATGGTTGCAAAAACAATATAACTACAATTATTAGTGCAAGAAAATGTATAGTTTTTTTATTCATTTATATTCCTTTAAATTATAAGCCCCATAAATATGGAACTGTGTAAAATAGTTCAGACCCTATCATATTTACTATTATACTTGATTTTTACCCCCTAATCCAAAAATTTTACATATTTGCCCTAAATATTCATGAAATGGTAAAATTTATGTCTGTCTGTATTAAATGTAATAAATATAACGAAAAAACCTAAATGTTTTACGTAACCATTCACAAACGATTTTGGAACCATGGATATCACGGACAAACAGAGATAGTCTGTCGTAAAAGACAATATTTTACAAGAACAAACTAAATATTTTTATCTATTATCATAAATGAATTATCAAAAAAAAAGTTTTTGCCAAAATATTATCCGTGAAAATCAGTATTATCTATGGTTTCATATTATGTAATCATTCACGAACGATTTTGGAACCAAAGATATCACGGATAACCACAGATAGTCTGTCGTAAAATACAATATTTTACAATAACAAACGAAACATTTTTATCTATTATAATAAATAATTTTATCATAAAAAAGTATGTTTGCCAAAAACTATCCGTGAAAATCAGTGTTATCCGTGGTTTCACTTTATATCCGTGAATGGTTACCATATTATATCTGTGGTTTCACAATATGTCCGTAAACGGTTACTGTATTACCTTTCCGAACCGCATTCCAATCGACATATTTTGTATCGTTTTTTCTCTTTTGAAAAAACTTCAGTAACAATGGTATAGGATTTTCACTGAAAAAATCAGACAATAAAATGGTTGTAGTTGCATATATTCTTCCAATAATCAGTTAAAAGTAATTTTATAATATGTTTTAAACATATCTGTATTGCATGTAACAAGAATAATTACCATAATCATACCTGTTAATTAGATAAATTATATAAAATAAGTAAATTGTAAAAAATACATGATAATTTTATATGAGTGTATTTTTTGCATGATTTAGTATTATAAACAATATTTTGAGAAATTACATGTGCATTATATAAACGCTTTGGTCACCCTACGGCTGGGGTATTTTTCCGAAACGACCGAACGGGCGATTCCTGACGAGATTCAGGTCAGCACCGTCCATTACCTCGAAACGGAACTTGTCGCCGTAACGTTGATCGCTGTTGTCGCGATTGAAGACGAACAGATCGTCGTGGTCGGTTTGATGTCCCTGTTTTCGATGATACCGACACTCAAGAATCCGACCGGGAAACGCGGGTATCTGTTCAATTTTTATACCCGGTCCGAATATAGGCGACAGGGAATAGCAACGTCGATTCTGAACCAACTTAAGGACGAGGCCCGACAGCAGGGCGTTTGCGACCTCTTTCTGAATGCCCGCGAAATGGCGATTCCACTTTACGAACGTGTCGGGTTTAAGTTTCTTCGGCATGAAATGCGGGGGCTGTTGTAAGATAACGACAGATTTTAATCATTCCAAAAGCGTCATGTACGTTTTTCCCAGTTCTCCACTTCGCCTGGAACGACAACGAACATGGGATGAATCTGTAAATCCGACGTCGTCTTTAAACGTTCGGCGGCTTCCGGATCGCGAATCGAGAGCTTCTTCAAGAGGTGTTTTCGTTCGTGTTCGATTTGACCTGTCGTAACAGGAATGGTGATTGAAACGTCGGGAACGACGATTTTATCGCTGTCGAATTTATACTCGCGATGTTGGGATTCGGTCAGAATTTCGGCAAGGTACAGTGTGATTGCTTCGACCGGATTGTCTGTCGTTTTGAATCGGTCGAGTTGCGGATGGTTTCGGTATCCGGTCGGCTTTTCCGGGTCGGCGGTCCAATGTTCCAGAACGCGTTTAGCAAGAAGTCCTTCCCGCCAGACGGCTAAAAGTCCTTGCCGATCAAGGTATTGAGGATGAAGTGTCCATAATCTCATATTGATTCCATTCGGTACGTTAACGTTTTCTTCGGCTATGACAAGAGCTTCTTTTTTCGTATATCCAAGGTCTTGTAATTTTCGGAGTTTTCGGTTCCGACCACGTTGTTGGGCGACGCATTTCTTGCAAATATGAGCCGCATGATGTTTGCTGGAAAACTTTTCGTTTGCCTGTAGGCGTCCGCAAACATGACAGTAATGCCCGTATTTCTTTTGAAAACCTGAATTCGATACGGTCTTGGCCACCTTTCCGGTTCCTTGACAGTATTCGCAATCATGAACGACATATCCCTGACCATTGCATTCCAGACACCGGAATCCCATGCAGTTCATGCACTCTTCCGCAATAACTCCGGTTCCCTTGCAAAAGGGGCATTCGTTGCTTTTTCTCTTTCTTGTTTGTTTCTTTTTGGCCATTGATTCAAGATGTTCTTTCCAGTCATGGTTACCAATTTACAGCGTTGATATCGCACATTATCCAATACAATAGTGATCATACAACCTGAATAATTGTACCGACAATTTATACAACATTTCACACTCTGGTGTTGCGTTTATATATGTATCGTTAGTAACCGTTGTCAACTGTCCCGTAATTGTGCTATAGACTCCAAGTATATCCTAACGTTTACGGCCCGATGGACAGCGAAGAAATACTTGTGTAAAGTACCAAAGAAAACCAGGAAAGGACGCTTGAACAAAATGAACACCATCCATAAAAAGAAGGACGGACTCTTTATTCGATGCTTTTTTATTTCCGGTTCACGTGTTTTTTTTAAACTCTTCCTGTTTTCCCGGATCTGTTTTGGCGGGAACATCTCCGACCTTTCGACACTTCATGCCTGTTCTTGTCATAAACACTGCTACACGGCGAGTCGACAATTCAATTCCTGTCAACTCCTTAATCCTTGCTGCTGCTTCTTTTGCTGTTGCTGGTGGACGTTTTGTAAATTCTTCAATGATCGATGTCTTATGTTCATCAAGTTTACTTTTACGACAACTGTGACCGATGGTTGCAACAAGCTCAATTCCACCTTGCTGGTACATTTTAATCGTTTTTCCAACAGTGTCAACATGAAGATTGACGAGTCGTGCAATTTCAGGAGCTTAACTATATCTGAGGAGGGAGGCTTCGACGAATTGGATGAAATTTTTCCAATTTGGATAGACACTTCTGTCATACGTTCCTCTGCTTAATTTGTTTCTTCAGTGCACGTATTTCCTGAGCTTGAACGACAGTTTTTCTTTCTGCTTTTGTATTGTTCGCGCTTGCCGCGCTATGATTCTATCCTTTTTATCCATTCGTTTATTCCTCTGTCTTCATGACTTGGAATAATAAACTATTGAGGATTTCTTGTCAAGGCATATTTATTCCCCGTGAATAATTATTATTTTTTTAAAAAAATATTGAAAAACGAGAGCATTGTTCCTTGTCTGTTTTGTGCTTTTTATCCATCTTTTATCTTTCTTCGTACATATCTTTATAACGTTCTATATATGTCTTAATCTGACGTTTAAACCAGTTTTGTGGATCGATTTCCAGAATCCTCTTTGCCTCTTTTACAAAACGACCATCTTTAAGTTTCATAAGGGCATTTATTGTAAATCCGGCATCATCCTTATCTTTTAAAAACGGAATAAAATCAATTCCTTCGGATGTTTTAACCTTTGGCAGCAACAGTAGTATAAAACCTGACCTCCCTCTTCCAAAGCGTGAATCCAAAATCACTTTGCGAACAAACTGGTAAAAAACAGGTGATTTTGCAAGTTTTTTGGTATTTTTCAGAACAACATCTTCCAGATGTGAACTTATTGAAAATATCTCTGTTTCCAAGGGAGATCGTCTCACACGTAGATTTTCTCCTTCAAGTGGCTTTCCGTACAAATCAGTATACCACTTATTTAATACTGTTTGGGAAATTTTTAAAGAAATTTCATGGATATACTCCAATAATTTGAAGAAATCATCACAAAACTCCTCCTCAGAACATTTACCATTAATTATCTTGTAGGATAAATCCGCCATTTTTTTATTAATGATTTCATTCTGCTCTTTGGTAAATGCGATGAATGAAAAATATTTATGTATTTCTTCGTACAGTGTATTGTACGATATGATTTCCTTATCGTTCATACTTTTCCTTTTACATAGGTATGGGAATAATCTTTGTTGTTTTCGATTCAGCCAGTTACTTCAATGATTTCGAAATTTTTGCATTTTCAAAGTAGAAAAAGGAGAAAAAAGATCGGGAGTAATTTTTACCGGGACATGTACAATATATTCGGAACACGAAGCGGCATTTCCGTTAAACGGAGACAAACGCGCCGTAATCCTGTTCCATCGAAAAGATCTCCGAACGAACTACAGCTCTGTTCATCCCGTGAAAGATGTATCCTGATGGAAAATGTCTCGATTTGTTTGCCATAATCAACGATTATACAAACCTCAACTCAAAATGTAAAGTTCTTTGCCGTCGAGACGTATTATTTTTTGAAAAAATATTAAAAAATGAGAGCATTGTCTCTTGTCTGTTTTGTGCCTTTTATCCAAAGTACGTATATCCCGGCAAATTTTACTCCCGATCACTTTTTCTTCCGATCGCTTTTTCTTCTCGCTTCTCGTCTCGATCTCTTTTTCTTCTTTTTCTCTTATTCATTCATTATCACCAATTTTTCAAGTATCGCAATAGACACCGTTGTAGGAGTAGGTATTTTTCAGGTGTCTGAACGATGCCAACAAATTGCGTTAGGTAATTATACAATTATGGTTCAATGGAGTCAACATGTGCTCCTTCACAGGAAATGGCAACTACATATAATTCGTTACATATATTTGCTAATCTTGCAAGTATAGGAGACGGAATCGTAACTCTCGCTATACAATCATCACTTTCGACCCAAATTCGAATAAAAACAGTTACATCCAGAGAATCTAAAAAAAAACGCAAAAGATGTATTTTGGATTCAATCAATATTAATATAAAATTTAAGTGATCAAGAATGTTATATGACCTGACAATATGTTCCGAATCGATAGACCATGCACTATATGACCGAACAAGTTTTTCTCGCCCTTTTCTGCAACAGTAATGATCGCCTTTATTAAATCCGGTACCTTTATACTCAAAAATACGATTAAATTCTTCTATCGTCGGTATATTATTGCCATTAATGACAAATTGCACAAATACTTTATATTCATTATTTTGTTGACACATTCACAGTATCCTTTAATCCAAATATGGCGAACAGGTTTATATATTACTGTACTTTCCCCGATTTTTAGCCGCGGAGAAAAAATTGAAAATTTGCTCTATGAAAAAAGAGACTCATTTGTTATTGTTTAAATCATCACAAACAAAACGGTAACAAGGAGGAGTCTCAGCATGAGCAACAAGCCGCAGGATGCGAATCATTGGATTCATACGTTCATTATAGCAATGGAAAACGCGTTGTACAAGCCCAATCGTCGCTGGTTTCAGAAATTTATTATAGGGGCCTTGTTGACCTGTTCGACGGTTTTGTCATGGATTCGGGCCGTTGACGAGAAAAGACAATATCGGAAGTTGTAACCATTCACGAACGATTTTGGAACCACGGATATCACGGATAAACACTGAT
>CAYUAP010000149.1:0-11284 GCA_964442735.1 uncultured Planctomycetaceae bacterium
CGGCAAAAAACATTGTTATACATGGGTATTTCAAACGCTCTGTTCGTCCTGTTTCTGCTGTGGTGTAGGGCGAGGCAAGGACATATTAACCAACGTACTGGGAGAGTCTTTTTCCGGCACCGGCGTTACAGATAATTATGCAGCGTATAACGATGTATTTTCCAGTCATCAACTCTGTTGGGCGCATTTTCTTCGTAAGGCGATAGAACTTTCGTTGCGTAATTCCGAGAATAAATCGTATCGTGAATTTGCGGACACTCTTGTCGAGCTTTACCAAGAGGCAAAACGTTATCATAATGATAACCGGCTGAGTACGGGCCGCCAGAGTAAAGTGGCTCTATTGGAAGAGAAATTGAGGAATCTCTGTACCCGTTTTGAAGAGGAAATAATAACAGAGAAAAAAGCGGATGAAAGAAAAATCGCCCCAACGCCCGATGCGGAAGCGACAATGATTCGTCTTCAAAAGGAACTCGTTGGTAATATAGAGTCACTTTTTGTGTTTGTTGTCAATAAGGATGTCGAAGGAACGAATAACCGAAGCGAAAGAAACTTGCGTCCGGAAGCCTTGGCGCGAAAAGCAGGCAAGACAAGTAAAACTGAAAAAGGAGCCAAACGTCGCTCCACGATAATATCAGTTCTATCGACACTTAAACAACGTCTTGAAAAATTCACCCTGAATACAATATTGGAGGTAGTGAATAGCGCTCGCTCGATAGGGGAATCTTTAATGAATCTGACCAAACCTCCTGAACTATCAACACCAGAAAACGTTTCTTGACCTTTTTCATTGCTCAAAGCATTCATCCTTTGAAAACAAAGAATGATTAGGGAATTCCACGCTCTATGTAAAATAGACAGATACGTCTGACCGACACCTTGAAAAAGGGGTGGACAGTTACAGACCCCCTTATTTCCAAATATCGCAAGTTACGCTGGACGCTGAAGTAGATACTCATATCCCTTGAATAACAATATCACTTGCTCTTAGTAAACAAAAAATATGAACATTAATACCAGATGCAAAATTGATAATCAAATCACCACAATGGCTTGTTGATATAATACTACTAACTTTATCATGAATTACTTTTTTAAATTCATTTGTTTGTGTTAATATATTGTTCTCTGAACTACAAAAAGAAACATTACCATAGTCCAACCTCCAAACACAATTCCTGGCACTAAGTTGAATCGTCTTATTACGTATTTCTTTATCAACAGATCCATTCATGATACTTGTATATTTAACAAAATGTAATATGAGAATTTGGTTTTCAAACATATCCATTCGTAAATCCACTTTGGCACACATGGAACCAATTATGGAATTAAATTTATCGTGTATTATTGGATGTCGATTTACAGTAGGTTTATTATCATTTATAAAAGAAATATTTTTCGTGGAAGCATTACTGAAAACAATATCATTGTTAGGCATCTCACATGTATTTTCCTGCGTACTATCTTTTTCAATATCACTTCCGCCACCAAGATAAAAACATTCACATTCTCTTTCATTCGCATATTCCCAATTTGAAAGAGATTGTGAACCATGTATATGGTCGCAGAATATACTAAATATTTTACCTGATGAAAAATAGAAAGATGCATCATAAAAAGGTGCTTTTATAACGATTCTTTCAATACATTCCCCAAGGAGAGAATCAAGTCCATCTTTGTTGCTTGCATATTGTGGATGAGAACTGTGAATGATAATTCCGTTTACCTCAAGTCGCCAGGAGCACCAAACCACAATATTATAGTCGCTAACTTCTATGAAATAACTTTTACCACTCGGAGCTGTCATCTTTTTTATATATCTATCACCAAAATACACATTAGGCACATTCCATGCAACACATGGTACCGCCCTGCATTTATGTGATATCATACACTGAAGAGATGTACCGAAATCTCTGATTATATTATTCATATTACTCATATTGCTCCATAAAATCTGTTGCCACGTGACGTAACTGGTCACATTCTAAAGTATCTTCTTTCTCTTTAAGATCAGTAATATACTTATGGAAAGCCCTCTTCTGCTTCTTCGACATCTTAAAGTCGCGAGTAATAGAGTCTATTTCTGATTTTTCTAAAACATGTCTGGTTTTCATGGGATCAGAAGATTTATCTCTACTTTTTTGTTTCCATAAATCACTATCTAATACATCATCGCTTTTACACTTCTTATTTACGTTATGCACCAAAACAGGCTCGGCCCCATTGTTGTTTGATAACAAACGCAATTTTCTTTCCAGATAAATCTGCCATTTTCGAAACAAACTCATTATCTGACAACCAACGAATTGATTGTATATAATCTCTGATACTGTTATAATCAGAACGAATGGTCGAAAGATAAGAATAAAATAGATCGTGTCTGGAATGTGTTTTTTTCACACTTATAAATAGATCTATGCCATCAAGTTTCCATTCAAAATGAAAACTGACCTTGTACAATTTGTTTGGCGAATATAATGAGGTTTTATATGTCCCTTTATAAACATAATTGTGTCCTCTAATTTCCATGATTGCATTCCTGATAATCTGTATTCCTTCTATTTTATATTTTTCAAGCACTTTAAGTGACTCGTTTTCAAAAGTATCCGTTATCATTTTACTTTTGTCAATGCTGTTTTCAATGTTGTTGTATTTACAAAAATCGAAATAAGTATTTACACTCAAAACCCCAAGTCCATCAAGATTATATTTGTCATTATAATATGTGACAGAGTAATACTGATTTTCATATTTACCATTTTGTGGTTTTTTAGCGCAAAAATGTACACAAACTTTCCAAATATCATTTGTTTTGATTTTACGAAAAATCAAATGTATAAAATAACACGTTATATGACAAATATACCATCCAAATATCATGCAAAAACCATTTTTATAAAAATCAACGACGTTTTCATCTGCGTCTGTTACTGTTTTTCTTAAATACATGATTGTACTGATTATTTCTCATGAAAAGGATTGTGTCCCCTAGGTAGTATGTTTCCTGGTAATTGATGTCTTAACGCATGATAAATACCTACGATATCGTCCTCCCAGTTAAGGGCTTCTTGACGATTATTAAAATTCCTTAATACTATTCCCTCATAATTACCGCTATTTTTATTCAGTTTACGGGAGCGGTGTGCGCTCTCGTCGAAATTTCTCGTAAATTGCCGTCTTGCGACCAATTATTTATCATTTTCATTTTCGTAAACACAACCTGTCGTCCGGGTTTTGCTCTATTCCTTCCTCTGACTCTTGATTTTCAGGTGTCTGACCGACACCTTGAAAAATAATGGACAGTTACAATATATTCGCTTTTTTATAAGGTCTCCCTACGTTAAATTTTTGTGTTTTATAAAATACTGCAAATGATCTATAAAACTTTGACGACTGAATAATTTCATAATTTCATCTAATTTTATAGTCAACCATTCCGTTAATAGTTGGCTATTATCGTGGTAGTTGCAATTGTGCTCAATATATTGATAGATATACTTTAAGTCTATCCAGTCATATTTTTTTTGCGGATTTTTTATGTCTACCCACCATTGATTTCTGTCAGAAATAATTCTAATAACAAAACCTTCGTAAATTGAAGTAACTATCACATTACCAAAATACTCAGTTTCATATTCTTCATGGATAACAAAGTGTTTGTGTTTCATCTTTAAAATCAGATCCTTAATATATTCAGGATACATGGTTGATGGCCCTTTGTGAAAAACACATCTTTTCTAAATTTGATCGATTCTTGTATATTTTATATATGTGGTTATTGCGGAGGCAACACCAAAGTTCCATCTAAATGAACTCGATAACCTTTACTTTTTAAGCATTCTAACTCCTTGGCAAAATATAAATATGCCCTTGCAAAACGTGGCCTTGTAACCAGTTTTATAACATCTCTCGGGGCGATCGTTCTATCTAAGAACTTTGTATTCGCCAGCCATATTTCATCTTCAGACATTTTTTCCATATTTTATTTGGAACAATAAAGAATCCATAATTGTCTTCCTGATTATGATAACGAATCTCCACTTCATTCGTTTGAACTGCCGCGCAGGTTACTGTTTCTGTTTTACCGGTTTACTCGTACCGTCTGCCATAAAAATCGGTGTTCCGGTGACAAAGCAGACTTCGTCCTCCGTCGCATTATCATAGTAATTATTGCCGATTGTCCCGCCGTTGTCAATGACCCCTATTGCATCTGTATACAAATTGCATCTGTATACAAACAGGCAAGACTCGATGCTAATTCACTGAAGGTGTTACCTGCTGTAGATACAGAACTTTTATAGGTATTAAAGGCAGAGGTCATTGTGGATTCACAGGTCGATTTCGATGTTGATATGCTTGTTTCATAGGTGTTTGGATCTGTGATTCGATCTATTTCATATCGACATGTCGTTTTCGCGTTTTCCGATTTTTCATCGATGATACTCTGATTTTCCTGACTCGCCTGGGTTACGTCCGCCTCTGCTTGCATTTTCTGGTAAATAAAAGTTGTGATTTCGTTATGCGGGGGCTGCGCGTTTTGAAGATAGAGTATAAAGGTCGTCATAAAACCAATTTGACTGGAATCCATATCCACTGTTATTTTCGGCAACCGTTGTTCTGCTCCAATTGACTGTCGAAATGCTCTAAATTCGAGGTCGCCGCATCCTTTTCGGCCTGCGCTTTCGTTCGAATGGCTCCAAGTTCCGAGTTCATTCGCGCTAGCGATTGCGATAATGTCGTCGATAGATTACTGCGTTCCTTTGCCATTTGATTTTCATTTTCCGTAATTGAATGGGTTCGGTTCACGTTAAACGCTGCGTCATTGAGTGCAATATCCACTTCGACCTGCGCTTCCGCAATATCAGTCAGAGAGTCAAAATAGTTATCCGCATACGATAACAGACCTTCGCCCAACTGCGTAAAAAAGTCGTTACGGGTTTCCACGAAATTAGTCGTACGTGTTATACCGGAGCCGGTATGGGCGTTTGCCTTCGGCCTCAATAATCCGCCCGTCGTTGCCGGGCTTGTACAAACAAGATCCGAAACATTCAAATGGATTGAGTATACTTCTGTCTGCCATGCTTGCCCCAAGGCGTTGTTCGGGTCCTACTGATCTCTTTGTTCCGTGCACGAGCGGCGAAGCAATACCCAGTCGATTTCTTAAACTTGACCAACGTTACTGCTCCGCACGTTCCATCAGGTTCGACCGAAGCGGATTCCGTTCAACATAGCGCAAAACTGTTCGCAAATATTCGTTCTCCTCTATGGTGCAGGCCTTGAAACGACCCTGATATAACGCGCCGGTTCCGCTCGTCTTATGATACGCGTGCCAGCGTTGGACATGAGTTACTGTCGTCAATCGCATATACTCGGACACCTCCTGATCACGCTCCGGAGAAAGAACTAAATGCCAGTGATTCGGCATAACGTACCAAGCTAAAAACCAAGCTAAAATACGGATCGGAATGCGAAACTGCATTTCCGCTAAAATGGAGACAAACGCGCCGTAATCCTGTTCCGTCGAAAAGATCTCCGAACGAACAACAGCTCTGTTCATCACGTGAAAGATGTATCCTGATGGAAAATGTCTCGATTTATTTGCCATAATCAACGATTATACAAACCTCAACTCAAAATGTAAAGTTCTTTGTCGTCGATACGTATTATTTTTTGAAAAAATATTGCATAAGGAGAGTATTACCCCTTATCTATTTTGCGCTTGTTATCCAAAGTGCGTATATCCCGGCAAAAATTACTCCCGATCTCTTTTCTCTCTCGTCCATGGCCAGTTGTGCGGCATCGGCCATGGCACTGGCGGTATTTGCGGCGCTGGTCGCCTGTTCGTTAATAGTATTGAGATTGGCACTATTGAACGATCCCGCCGTTTGAAGCATGTTGTTACTGGAATCGTTTACCATCTCTGCGGTGAAAATAGAAAGAAGCGATCACTCTTCAAACGGTACAATACGGCACAGACGTTGAGTGCGCGGATACTCCCGAGTTCTTCGGTATGTACCGAAGAACAACTCTGTTCGTTTTCGTATTGCTTGATGATACAACATTGAATGGCCGTAATCGTTCACGGATATAAAGTGAAACCACGGATAACACTGATTTTCACGGATAGTTTTTTGGCAAACAAACTTTTTTATGATAAAATTATTTATTATAATAGAAAAATGTTTAGTAGTTATTGTAAAAAATTGTATTTTACGACAGACTATCTGTGTTTATCCGTGATATCCGTTCCAAAATCGTTCGTGAATGATTACGAATGGCCTATTCTTTTGTGTTGCCTTCTTCTGTACTACTTGTGGCAAAAATTACTCCCTACCCATTCGCCATTGATTGCACGAACCCATCATTCTCTCGTTTCGTTCTAATCATCCTCAATTGAAAAAAGGTCATTGGGCATAGAATCAGGTATTTCCGGATTTAAAACCCGTTTTTCCATATATTTCTCGGAGGTCATCCAAAACGTGGACGGACATGATATACATAATTCTACACCATTTTTTCTTTTTTTCCCATTAAAGTTTTCAACAATTTCGGACATATTATTAGAATCTGAAATGTCAACAGAGGTGACATAAGGAAGCTTTTCAAAAATTATTTCTATAGATTTGGGTGTCAATCGTGAATTTTCTGTTAAATCAAGACCTTGGAGTGAGTTTGAAACTGAGCCTTGTGAAAGAATAAGCAGGGCATCATCAGTAATTTGCGTTGAACACATACTTAGAAATGTTAATTTTGCAAGATTTTTTATACACAACATAGATTGGTCTGTTATGTTATCCATGCCAATGAATAGCGTGTCAAGATTGTAAAGTGTACCTAGATGATTAATTCCTTCATCTGTAATGTTATTATGATACAAAGCCAATGATTGTAATTTTTTTAACGTAACAAAGTGCGAAAGAAAGGCATCCTCAATATTTAGACTATCAAGAGTCAAATACTCAATGTTGGTGAGCTGGCGGATTGGAGCTCCATCACTCCCTTTTAGATTACCAAAACTTAGATCTACTGTTTTTAAGTTCTGGCATCGTCCTAAATGAGGGAGGATATCTCCCGTCACATCCGAATGATAAAGCAGAAGTGTTTTTAAATAGGGCAGCCTTGATAACCATGAATAATATTTGGTTTTTATAAAAATCCAGTACAGAACAGTTAAGTTTGGGCATTTCTCAAAATAATCCAGGCATTTACCTGTGAAAGGCATGTTACAAAAATAAAGTTGGCGAAGACTTTTTAGTAACCCCACACACTTTAAATCTTCATCACATAAACCATTGCAACTGTGAAGACCAAAAGTGTGAATATTCTGACTCTTGTCAATATGATCAAAAACATGTTTACCAAGGACGTTGCAGTCCATAAGGCCAAACATTTCCGGATTATTTGAGATCAATTTATTAATTTCGTTTTTATCTATTGTATGCGTCATAGCAATCCTCTTAATAATGATTCAATATTGCGAAACAGCAGAACACAACCTGCTACGGGCTTGGTGTTGGATTCAATTATAACTCTTTCAAAAAATCTTCCTGAAGAAGGCCTTTTCAGCAACAAGTGCCAAAGTTTTGCATTGAACATTTTTGCACCAAATAAAGTTGTTCGCTCATCTATCAATGATTTTTCGTACTTTTCAGGCTTTTGATAATCCACAGGTAAACCGGTCGCGGTTGCCGTTTTGGCGGTCAGTGTCGGCGAATACTGGGACGTACCATTCGCGTTTGTGCCAGCAACACGAAATTTATAGTCGGTATGCGAAGAAAGCCCCGTTATCGTGCAGGAATTCTTCGAGGCGGCCGTTACGGTAGACCAGGTGGTTCCCTTTAATTGCTGTACCGTGTAACTGGTCGCGTTACTTGCATTCCATTCTAACGTTATGGATGATGATGTTCGGGCGCTCACCGTAATATCGTCGGGAACAGATGGAACAGAATTCGCAGGCTTTGTCATTCCAAACGTCGTCACATATCCGTATTCGATTTGTTTAAGGTTATTGTTAAACAAATAGTAATGCCCGGTTTGATCCTGATTCATTACCAGACGGACGGTATAGGTAACTGTTGATTGATGAGCGATGGGATAGAGAAAAGACTGGGTTCCAATACTTCCTCCCCAATGATATACATGCAACTTGGTCGTTTCCCAATGGGATGTTACCGTATAGTTGAATTTCAAAACAGCCGGAGTATCGCTCGTTCTGAAGTAGTCCAACGAATTCTGGTTGATAAGCATCTTCGTCGCTTTTTTGTCATTGTAAAAATAACTTTTTTTGTCAAGTATTACCGTTAACAAGGTGCCGCTGGACAGTTTGAGTCGTATTTGACCATTGTCCTGCAACTCATCCCAAAGTTTGATCGGATTATTATTGGCGGTCGTTTGTAACGGTTCTTTTACTTCCTCTTGGATGAGGGATAAGTCAGGAGTAAATCCGGGTTCTTCAGCCATGAAAGAACCAACTGTCCCTGTGTCCCGAAAAGCATCTTCTCCACCATTTGCTGACGTCACACTTAACATGGTCCGTTCTTCAAGTGATTCGACTTTAAGATGTCGCGTACGCATATCCTGCTTTCGTACATTCCATCCCCCAAACACAATAAGTTTATCCTTCCAGGGATGGTTTCTGTCTTTGAACATTTAAGAATTCCTTACACCACCTTAAAATCGGTATGGCAGGCTGTATGTTTTAAAATTTAAAATAGCTAAGCTTTAATGTTTATTTTACCAGCAAGACTCTTAAAGGAGTCTCATCGATGGAACGACACTCATTATCGAACGAACAATGAGCTAAAATAAACTGCATTTTGATGTCTTCTTCTGTAAGTTCTTTGTTCCCGCTTATGAGGAATACCTCCCATTATCTTTGTTATCAATAATACATTGCGTAAACCTCTTGATTTTACATCTCAACCCTGTTTTTTTGGCAATATTTGCGATTGTCCAAAAGCTGGTTCTCATAGTATTACTATCCGGAACAATTATAACAGAAAAATCTCTGCTTAACAGTGTCAAGGTGCGAGTTGAAAGAACTTTCAAAATTTCAAGATGATTTTTCTGTTCCTTCAACTACAATATGACGAATAGCCGGAACAACCCCGGCTTTTTTTGTTTCTTGACCGTTCGGCTCATTGGCAATTCCCCTTTGGAATGTAACCAGTTTTTAGCGAAAGCCTCGGAATGATTCCCCAAGACTCATATCGCGGACGGAAACAAGGTTCCGATCATTATCCCCGGACTGAAAACCGTTTCACATCTGTTTTCACGAAAGTTTTCAAACGACGGGGAGTTGGGGCTTTTGCGGCTGGTTACGGACTATCGGCGACACGGGGGCCGTTTGTTGCGAAAGTGGGCGGGAATTTAAACAGTTGCGGTTTTAGGGCTGAGTTAGGGGAGAAACGTTCAGAAAGAGGAAAAAAACGGTTTGGGATTTGTTCCGGTTTGAAAGCATACGGAGTACGGGGCGAAAGCGGACGGTGATAGAATGGCGAAAGCGGACGGTGATAGAATGGCGAAAGCGGACGGTGATAGAATATTGAAGACAGAGGAAAAAGAAACTGTTCGCGGGTTTGGCTTTGATTCGAAAGGATTATGAAATAGCTGAAAAGCAAGGGGAAAACGCCCGATACCCCCCCCCGGAAGGGTGGTAGTTAATTTAGTCACCATGGCGGGGCGTTTTTAGACTTTTTGGGACCTTTTTCAGGTCTGATTGGTTTATGATACGAATAGAATAAACCGTCATGAATAAACAAAAGCCCCGTAAAATACGTGGCTTATTGGCGAAAAACGGTGTCCGTGCGCCGTCCGCCGACTAATAGAGCGGAGAAAACATGATTTGAACCTGCGGTGAGATTACCCCCACACGGGTTGAGTAAAGCCACGATAACCCCGTATTTTACGGGTTCAAACCGCTATTAGGTAGTTAATTCGGTCACGTGGCATTAATACCTTGCCCAATAACGGCTTAGGTTAAAACGAACCAAATTCAGGACCTCAACTCCACTTCCAATTATATATGTTTCTATCCTCCTTTATTGGTTTGTTAATCCCCCAGAACATTAAATTTTATCTGATATTGCTAAAACCTGAGTGGCTCTTGGTGGTATTTCCGATCCTGTCTGCCACAGTGCCCGACTGTCGCGTTTTTGACTTTCGTTCGAAAAGTTGGTCGCCTTGGATCGACTATGCGAGAGATCTGCCACGTGTGAAATTTGACCAATATTGACGTCTTGCGGTCAATTATTTATCGTTTTCATTTTCGTAAACACGACCAGTCTTACGGTTTTTGCTTTTTTTCTTCCTCTAACTCTTGGTTTTCAGGTGTCTGATCAACACTTTGAAAACAGGCTGAACAGGTACTCTCTGATTCAACTACCCAGTTTATTTAGGGGCGTTATATTTTTCCAGTATATAAGGCCCTATTTCGATGTCTCTTTTGTATTTTTTAACTTCAGTTGATGTAAAAAATTTAAGTAACGTTTCAATTGGTATTTTGTCGTCAACAACCCATATCGTGCCGTCGAGAAAAAAAATGGCAATACTTCCATTATGTACTCTACTTTTGAAATATCTTTTGAATTCATCAATTGAGATATCACCTTTTTTTGCCCAATGACAACCTGAATTATTAACTTCAATAAGCACTATTAATTCATCACAATTATTTAGCAATTTTTTATAACGCAAGTCATAGGCCGTGTCAAATCCTGTAATTGCCATTACATCAGTCCAATATCTCTCTTTATTATTCATGTTGTGTTGATTTTCTATCCAACAAAAATCTTCACTTTTAAGAATATTATTAGGAAATGCGTACCATGGCAGTGCAAGGTTACAGTAATTTTCTAATTGGTATTCTACGTTACTCCCAGAACAGAGATATCCGGAACATTTAAAACGCCAACTATTCTCTTTCGGAAAAGTATCAGAATAAAAACATTCGATCCAGATATCGTTTTTTGAATTAATTGATAGTGCATAATTATACACTAATGTATAAATATCTCTCATCTTATCCCTTTTAAAGCGTGCAGTGCTCATTATACCTTCCATACCATATTTCGAAAACATCCTGGGCCATACAACGACAATAAGAATAAATATTCCTAAAATGAAAGACGCTCCATATATAAGTTTTGAAGATCTCATCATGGTAATCCTAACCTTGGAAATGCGTTGAACTCATTCACTCGTCCTACAAGATACTCCACGAATGGTTTCATAATGTTGACTTTACATTACTCCTCCTCTCTACGAGCTTCTTGGCGCAAAA
>CAYUAP010000150.1:0-11275 GCA_964442735.1 uncultured Planctomycetaceae bacterium
GATTCCATTGGTAAAGAGCACAGAGAAAAAGGTCCGGATCGACAGAAAGAGGGATTCCGGTCATACGCATAAGACGATGTGCCAGTGGAGAACCGATTTCCCATCGGCGCTGTGGTGTAATTCTCGTTCGGGTATGAACATAAAGGGCCAAAACCTTCAGGAGCGATTTCGAAACAATAAAGTCAGGCGGAATCTCTCCAATTAAGCGTAAAATTTCCGGATGTTGAAATTGAAACAGTTTTGAATCATTGATTTTTTCCTCAACAATAACCAACGTACCTGCCGCAATATCGCCAAACCGCATAAAACGACCATTTATGGTCATAACAATTAAAGTTAAAGGACCTAACATGATGTCAGCCATCCGAACTACATTTCGGACAAAAGCCTGAAATCCGGAAATAGGCTGCCCATCTACCGTTAAAACTCTCAAATGAAAGAGCTTTTTCGCCAACGTTTGACCACCTAATATCCATTCCAGCCAAGCATTACCAAACCAAAAAACTATGGCCCAAAAGGTATAATACAGACCAAGTGTGATCCCTGACAGTTTTAGATTGTAAATGTCATACATGGTCACCTGTAGAAGTTCCCTGAATATCCACACAATTAAAAGGAGTATTCCCATAAACAACGAATCAAGAAGAAAAGCGTTCAAACGAATGAAAGGACCTGCCAGTTTATTGGAAAACTGAATATTTTCCGGTGTAATGATTTCAACCATGGTATCCAATTGCTTGACTGCTGATTTCATCGGTCCGTTCCTTAATGGTCTATTTTGTTTTCTCAAACTGAAAATATCTCAAACTGAAAATGATTTTATTTATACTCCAAGGATAATACTAATTTTCGCGGATGGTCTTTTTTTGCAAATGACAATCATTACAATAACTATTATGATAAACTATTATCATAACCTGTTTTATGTAAATTATACTGTACGACGTTATAAATTCGGCATTTCCAGGGAGCGCGGACGCCATGCCTGACGGCAGGCAGGTCTCGTCCGCATCACCCAAAACAGGCGTCTCGCCTGTTTTGAAAAATAGACTTTTATAACGACCTTGAGTATATTGTAAATTGTAATATTTGTCGGTGAAGCATCAGTATTTATCCGTGATTTTTGTATGTTTCCAATGTATTTTTTCCATCATTCATTATAAAATGGTATGGGAAAGGCATTACCATTTTATATCGAAAAGATCACCATTACCGGCTCCCCCCAAGCCTCCTTTGAGAGGTCCTTTATGAATATTTTTAACGCGACTTTTCTCTAGAACAGGCGCAACTTCCGCCTGTACCTCTTCCTTTACCTCGGGGATAACCTCCTTGGAAGGATCTTGCCCACACTGCTTGAGCGATAGGGAAATACGGCGATTGGCCTCGTCAATAGAGAGAATTTTAACATCAATCCATTCGTTCACCTTGAGAACATCGGAGACGGCAACGATCTTTTTATAGGATATTTCACTGATATGAAGAAAACCGTCAATCCCGGGCCGTAATTCGACAAAAGCACCAATGGGACGAATATTAACGACTTTTCCACGAACAATTTCATTTTCTTTAAAATCGTTTCGAATCGTCAGCCAGGGATCGTCTTCCATTTTACGATAGGAGAGCGAAATACGATTCCGTTCCAGGTCGATGGACATAACTTTAACTTTAATTCGATCTCCTTCACTAACAATTTCACTCGGATGCTGAACACGAGCCCAGGCCAGAGCACCATTGGGAATGAAACCATCGACCCCACCCAAATCAACGAAGACACCAGCATCGATAATACGGCGGACTAATCCATCCCGTTCCTGTCCCACCGCCAATTCTGCCAGAAGTTTTTCACGCAATTCCTCGCGTTCTTTCTCCAACAGAACTCGACGACTGATAATTAGATTATGGCGCATCGGATCCAATTCCGTTACAATACATTTCCAATGTTCGCCAATAAACTGCTCCACATTTTCAACACGAAACATGGCAATCTGACTAATAGGCAAAAAAGCACGCAATTTTCCTACTTCGCAGTCCAATCCGCCTTTATTAACATTAACGACATTGGCTTCCACGATCATACCCAACGATAAACTGGACCAATCGCCAACGTCAAGAGCGGCCAACGGCAGGGAGACATCATACATACCATCCGATTCATTAAAACGGGTAACCATGGCTTCGACCACTTTACCGGGCAAAAGTTCAAAATCATCAGGAAATTGTTTTTTCGGAATACTCCCCTGCTCCCGAGTTCCAATATCGACAAAAACGGAATCACCGTGAATCGACAGAATTTTCGCTTTCACATGGGTTCCTTCTTCCAAGGTCTCCTGACCTGCTATATTATCAACCCCCTGGAGTATTACTTCCATAGATTGATCCGCAAAAAAAGCATTGAGTTCGGCCTCTTCCTCGTCGTTTCGGTTAGATCGGAAATTGGGAAGAGGTATGCTCTTTTTTGGAAAAGAGGGTGTCATAAAATCATTATCCGCCGTTTTTTTCTCTCCCTCGGAGTCTTCAGAAAAATCCCGGGAACGACGCGGTCCTTTCGACCGATCGGTACTTTTATCGTGCGATGACGTTCCCCCTTGGAATTTAGCACGGGCATCATCCTCTTTTCGTAGCTGGGAAAGTCGCTCCCGAATTCGATTTAACGGACGTTTTTCCGTCGTTGATGCTTCATGCGCCTCCGCCGATTTGGCAATTCGTTCTTCAATCGTTGCACGAGAAACAGGGGCGCCCGTATTTATCGATTCATAGGTGGGAAGTTTATCCGCTTCCCTCCCTTCGGCTTGAACTGCCATAACATGGACATCCTTGCTCCCGGTTTTGACCTTTTCCTCTTTTACAACCTCTCCAGCAGGAGAACTATTGGATACTTCATTCTGCTCTACAACAGAATCGAATTTGTTTTCAGTAATCATCGACAAACCAATCTACACACGGAAATTTCATTTCCTTAATAGTGCAAGCAATAACGCCTCGAAACCAACTTTATCGCGGAACGGCCAAACGGACAAGATCCCCTTGGCCCGCAAGGTGTACCTGTTCCAGCCTGAAAGCTGTTCGATAATGCTCTTGCTGTATATAAAAACAGGAGATACCCTCCCTGAAAAAAAACTCTATTTTTCTCTCAAGAGAGTACTCCACAATAAATATTACTTTTATTATAATCAAGTGTTTCAGATTTGGGAGAGACTCTATGTTATTATTTCAGGAAAAAAACAATATCCCCCAAGCTATTTGGCGATAAAATCTCTTAAAATACGAATGACTTCCTGTGGATCGTCTTCAAGCAGATAGTGACCGGCAGATTGAAGACGGTGGACTTCGGCCTCCGGAAGATATTGCAGGAAACGTTTAATATATTCAGGCGGAAAACACCAGTCCTGCATCCCCCACACGAGACAGACAGGCTGCTCGCGGAAAAGAGAAAGTCCCTCCTGTATATTTTTGAGAGTCTGATAGGAGACATGTTTTTCGCAAAGAGGTATATCCTGAACAAAACGGAAGACGGCCACACGATTCGCCCAGGTATCGTAGGGGGCCAGAAGTCCGGTCCGAACCTCCCGGGATAAAGACGCAGGTCGGGCACTGGCCATTTTTAAAGCAGCTTGTGAAAATATATTCATTCCCTGAATTAACAGACGACTAAAGATCGGAATTCGACACAGACGAATACGAAAAGGACAATTATCACTTAAAAAAGCGGCGGTATTCATTAGAACGATTTTCGAGATTCGTTTCGAGTTGGCCACAGCCGCCCCCATCCCAATGGCCCCCCCCCAATCGTGCGCAATCATTATAATATTCTGCAGATTCAGTTTTTTGATTAGGGCCGTCATATCACTGATTCGACGCTCCAGGTGATAGGGATAATCCTTGTCCGATGGTTTTTCCGATAGTCCACAGCCAATATGATCGACGGCAATAACACGATATTCGTCTCGAAACGCTTTTATAACTTCACGCCAGTAGAAAGACCAGGTTGGATTTCCGTGACTCAAGAGGAGAACCGGCTTGTTCGGGTCAATATTTTCCGGTCCTTCATCTACATAATGATATTGGAATCCTCCAATCCTCTGATAATGGGATGTAAATGGATAAAGGGGACGCCATATCGCTTCATCTTTAAAATGAAAGGATTCTTCCGAAGTCTCCTTGGAACCGGTTGCTTTTTTATTTTGATCTGCCGTCAAAGAGTGTTTTTTGGTTGTCACGCGATTATTCCTGTATTTTAATGGTTGTTTTTATTATTTTCAAACAGAATATTAAAAACAAGATCTAACTTTTCTTCGGAAAAACGCGATCCCGACTTCAAATACCCCCCCTTGAAAATATAACGACAGTGTTCCCGCTGGTTCCTTCTGATGGAATGTCTCAAAAACCAGCAGGATTGTCTTTTGTCAATTTAACAAATTATTATGAAAGATCAAGATGAAATCTGTAATTATTTTACTTTTTCTCCGACTAACTGCCATGTTACGATGGAAGGTAGAGAACGAGACGAACTTTTGGCCCGATATTTTATGCTGTTTTTTCCCGTTTTTATTTCCGGAATCACTCCCTTGACCTTCATTTCACTGACAACTTCTCCACGTGGATTACGTACAACCGCTTTTTCTCCCGGTACATATTGGAGATAATGACCGGATGCTATTTGTCCCTCAAATGTAATGGTCTGACCATTCATTGTTATCTCCGGATTAATCAATAATGACGATTTCACCGGAAGTGCCTTTAACGTTCGAAATTTCAATCCGGTCGGATCACCGTGGATCATAAAATGAATTGTTCCGATCTCGTTATAAAGCACCTGATTACGAAACTCCAGATAACCTCCAGAAGGAACCGGCCAATGTATTTCCGGATACGCCCCGTTTTCCGCTTCCGTCCACTGAATATATTTCCAGCCTTGATGATCTATTTTCAAAAAATGATCCGTACATCCGGACATTCGATAGTAGGGTGATTGAACCCTGATATTCAAAATCTGTCCCTTCCCGTTTCCGAAAACCCATAATCCAAGGCCGGGCACTTTTGTCAAATCAAGAGGAGGCTCGAAATTTTTGGTCACAAGAGCCTGAAGTGTCTCCTTTTCGGTAAAGGAAATTAAATCAACCGCTTCCTTGCAGTCATAGGGATCGGACGTATGAAGATTTTCGATACGAATCCAGCCCGGCTTCTGCGAAGCAAAGGGATTCTCAATATTGCCATCACACTCCGCAGTTTCCTTGTTCAGAACAAATTCGGTATCTTTTGTCGAAATGGAGGGATAAAGTACATTCACGAAATGAAAACGTTTATTTTCTTCGGAGACAAGGGCAAAATATCGGCCCGGCATCCGCAGTTGTTTCTTAATCGATTCTGGAAAATAATTTTGACGGCGAAGGGTATCGAAGGTCTTTAGAATCATACCGTTTTCGCGCGCCCCAATACAGGTTCCTTTTAGGGGAATATCGGTATAGGAGAGTCCGAAATCATGTCCCAATGCTTTAATCCCAAGGTATTCAACATATTCCTGATAGAACGTTTTATTCTGGAAATTTTCAAGATTGAGAGAGGGGGTACAAGGACGCAAGGCAAGCCATCCCATCTGACCGGGCAAAAATTGCGCCGTGGCAGAAGTACTGTTGGATTCGAAATGACTGTCAAAAAAGGGAATATAACCGCGATTGGGATAGTCCCAGGCCCCCATTCGACTTCGCCCCGCCCAAAGACTCGGATGCATCGTACTGTATTCCAAAAGTGGTGGGTCCGTCTTGATATTGCGGAGAATTTCCCGAACAAAAAGCGCATCATAATACCATACCAGTTCATAGTCCTGAATCGGCTTCGCATTGGCAACTGTTCGGCTGTCACCGTCAAGCGCGTCCAAATAGATCATTCCAAATCCGCCTTCGTCATATGTTTTGGCCGTATCTCGTGCTATCTGATAGAACAGACTACTGCCCGGAACAGGCGAAAAATAGAAGGTAAATGAACTTCCGAGATGATGAATAACCGCCCCTTCCTTGTGCTTCGCTTTTACCGTACCATACGCCCCCCGTTCACATTTCGTAAACGCATATCTGCCTTCCTTGAGAACTTCCGTAAATTTGACAAGTTCATCGTCTATCAAAAGATAAAGACTGTTCCAGATCACATAACCGGTAATTGTCGAAACTTTATCGGTCGACTCTTTTACAGGAATCTCCTTGACTTCTTCATCAATATCGGCAGACAAGGTATAGGTTTCAACATCGGCAAATTGTTTCGACGGTATTGGCGAAACATATTTTTTATTATTAAAAGGAACAAACATGGCATATGTATGCAAACCAACGATCATTCCCTGTTTTTTAAAAGCGTCTGACATTTTACGAAAATCGGAAATACCATTGGGATACGCCTTTTGATTAAAAACAAAATCAGCCTGACTATAGGGACCTCCCTGGTGAAAATCAACCTGATCCACCTTGAAATCGGCTAAATGTTTGGTCCATTCGTCAACATTATCGGCGGTAATGGGAGTGGAAGTGATAATATAGTTTCCCTTCGATTTTTTCTGATCCATGGCCCAAGGCCCCCCCGCCTTGTTAATAACCGGAAGTGAATCCTTGAGTGCCGGATTATTTTCAGCTTGTGCCAATAGATCGGTCAGGACAGTTTTCATCGTATCACGCAATTCGGTAAAAGGAACACCGAGAAGCGCTATTTTGGCCCCTTTATATCCGATCTTAAAATAACAGACACCCCCAAACCGCTGACATCGGCCCGGATAGGCCATTATATTCGTCTGTATACTCAACAAAAGCGTACTGACTGAAAATGTTTCCGGATCTTCATAATTAATCGCTACAAAAGTACGTCCGAATTCCATTTTATAAAACTCGTTTTGATTCGGAGTCTTTACGGATAATACTTCCATGGTTATGTAATTGGCTTTTATTTCCAGTTTAAAAACTGCCTCCGCTCCGTTTTCAAATTGAACGACCAGTTGATCCCCCTGTCGTTTAAGACCGGAGGACGGAATACTTTTTTCACCCTTGTTCATCACAAGAAAACAAAAGTTCTGCTCGACTTTTTGGCGCAGATAATCTTTTCCCGACCGTTTATCAATTAAGGCAGTACAATTTGCCTTTTCGTTCAAACATAATTGAAAACAATCGTTTTCCAATTTTACCGTTTCGGCCCGTACTTGAAATACGGTACACCAAAAGACAGTTAATAGAAAAATAATACACTTTTTCATTAGTGCGATCTCCATTTCCGGTTGAATGTACCTGGTTCACCGACATCCGCAATTTCAGGTACAGGTGTTATGGGACCGGATATTATCCGTACTCCCAATATTTTGTACAGGAATAGCCCTGCCCATTACCTCCTTCTCTCCAGGAAGTTGTCCGTGTCCCCCTTTGGTTAATACTATTTCCACAGACAGGATAAAAACCATTGTATCGAATCGAAAACAAAATGTCAAATAGCCAATAAAAAACTCTTGCCGAAATACAATGCAATAATATAATTAATAAAGGTCGGAAGGCGGACGAGTGTGCCCATTCACCTTAAATCCAAGGCCTCTGTGGTTTATAAATTACAAAAAAGAAGGTAGAATACAAAATGACATTAAACGCGGAAATAGTCTCTATTGGCGACGAAATAACGTCGGGAGCAATGGTGGATACAAACTCGGCCTGGTTGAGTTTAGAACTGGGAGATTTGGGGATTCGAACACTGTACCATACAACGGTAGGTGATGAACTGGAACCGTTGGTGGCAGTTTTGCGAGCGGCGGTACAACGAAGCGAACTCGTTTTGATAACAGGCGGAATCGGACCAACGGAAGACGATCTGACACGTCAGGCAGTGGCAAATATGCTAGGCGTTTCTCTCGTCCAAAACCCCGTGGTGTTGGCAATGATTAAGGAAAATTTCCGACAAAGGCAACGTATTATGCCGGAATCAAATGTCATTCAATCCTATTTTCCCGAAGGGGCGGCCGTTATAGATAATCCCCATGGAACCGCACCAGGATTTATTGTGGAAAAAAAACGTGATTCCGGAAAAGAAAACGATACCTTCTGTTTAATGGTCTATCCCGGTGTCCCTGCCGAAATGAAAGAGATGTGGAATATTTACGGAAAAGTGATTACCCACGACTTCAATCTCCGCCGAACCGGTAATAATCAGGTGGTTATGAACTACCGTATTCACTGCTTCGGACTGGGAGAAAGCGAACTGGAAGCACGTCTGCCACACCTGATCTCCCGTTCCCATACACCAACCGTCGGTATCACCGTTAAAGAAGGTATTATCACCCTGCGAATTCGGGCCGAAGGCGATACCGAAGAAATATGTCAGACACAACTCGAAGAAACAAAATCAATTATTAAAACAACATTGGGCGATATCGTTTTCGGTGAAGAAGATGTAACACTTCCATCGGTGGTCTGTGATATACTCCGTCGAAAAAAGAAAACCGTTAGTGTTCTGGAATGGGGAACACAAGGACTTCTGGCAGCAAAAGTCGATCCGGATATTTTTATGGGGGGAATCACCGTCTCCCCAATAATTCCGTTTACAAAAAAAAGCCTGGACGGTATCCGTTGTAGTATGCTCGGCGATTATACCATGATTATCGGTTCCTATCCGCAAATAGACAAAACAAATGTTTCTGATACAGTTTTTATCGGACTGTATGATCGCGCGAAAAATGAAATTCTGGAAGAAAATACACCCTATCGAAGTCATCCGGCAATAATTAATGACCTCTTCTGTTATCGCGCCTTTGATCTGCTTCGCCATCATTGCCAATAATAGCGATACGGCCTGCTTGAAAATACTATACTTTAGGACGTTATAAATGCGGCATTTCCAAGGAGCGCGGACGTCTTGTCTACATCCTCCCAAACAGATGCCTCGCCTGTTTGAAAAAACAGACTTTTATAACAACCTTGAGTAGATACCTTGAGTATATATTGAACAGACAAATACACGTTATTACTGTGGATCACGAACCAGTCCGGCGGCAATATCAAGATCGAGGGATTCAAACAGCCCCGCTTTATATCGTTCAACGGCAATAGCGCCCATAACCGCATTATCGGTACAGAGTTTCATGGGCGCAATAAAGAGCTGGAATTGAAATCGGCGGGCAGCTTCGTTCATTTTTACACGGAATCGGGCATTGGCCGCAACTCCACCGCCAATACAGAGACGCTTTAGATGCAGTTTTTTAAGGGCATGAACCGCTTTATTCACAAGACAATCGACAACCGCCTCCTGAAACGATGCCGCAATATCAGCCCTTCGGAGGTCCGTTAACTGGATCTGCGTTCGATCTATTTTTCCAACGCCAGCTATTTCATAACGGACAGCCGTCTTTAATCCGCTAAAACTAAATTGTAGTCGATTCGGGTCGTTAATAAGTGGACGTGGAAACGGATAGGCCTTCGGGTCACCTTTTTCCGCCGCCTTCTGGATGGAAGGACCACCAGGATAGGGAAGACCGAGAAGTGCGGCAACCTTGTCAAACGCTTCCCCTGCCGCATCGTCAATCGTCGTTCCCAACAAGGTAAAATCCAACGGTGTTTCACAACGATATAAATTGGAATGACCGCCACTGACAATCATTCCAATACAGGGAAACAACTCTTCCTGAAATGCCACACGACAAGCGTAAACATGAGCTTGAAGATGATTGACGGCAATCAGCGGTTTGTTAATCGCCAGACAAAGTGTTTTTGCGGCACAAAGTCCAATCAGGAGTGAACCAGCCAAACCTGGCTGATTGGCAACAGAAACCGCGTCAAGATCTTCCAGACGGCATTGCGCCCGATCCAAGGTCTCGTTTAGAACGGGCAAAATTCGTTCCAGATGGGCCCGAGATGCTATCTCCGGAACAACACCTCCATATTTTTCATGGATTTTTTCCTGGGACGCAACAACAGAACCCAATACATTGATATTTTCGTCGATAACAGCCGCGGCCGTTTCATCACACGAGGATTCGATGGTCAATATTTTCATGATATTTGTTTGAAACGAGAAAGAGTTTGAAGGTCGATATTACAAGGAAACGTTGTATTCCATTCAATCCCAAGCATAATCACATTGATTCCAGACCCAATTCCGAGCATGGCAATTTTATCACCCGGTACCGCAAACCCCGTGGCAATACCAAGAGCCGCGGCCGTTGGACAAGCAACACTTCCCGTATTTCCGAGTCGGGGAAGCGTTACAAAATTTCGGCTGGGGTCAAGTCCCAACTCTTCCAATAACAACTTCTGATGCGCTTTTCCCACTTGATGACAGAAGAGCGCCTTGGGCGTCTCGGGCGTCCATCCAAGCTCCGACTTAAAATACTCGAAACACTTCTTCGCCGTTGCCACTCCCTCGTGAAGAAGTGTTTCTGAATCGGTCCACATTAACTGACCTCTTCCAGTCCCCCCCGCCGAAACGTCAACTCCACTGCGGCAAAGATGACATTGCGTCGTGTTAGCCTGAACAGATCCGCCACAAAGACGGTTGCCCGTTTTACTCAAATTACGATTCACTAAAAGAATGGCCGCACTCCCGGAACCAATTGTTAAAGAGGCAAACGCCTTTTTCAGTTCCTGCCGCGTTATACAATTATCGGCGTTTAGATATTTTATGGTCGTCTCCATTAAAATACGACTGTTTTCCGTTCCGACAACAATGCCCGCCTCGATCTGCCCCAATTCAATCATATTCGCAATCTGAACCATTCCGGTTAATAACCCCAGACAGGCATTGGATATATCATAAACGAAACCATTCTGACAAAGACCAAGCCGATCATGAACGGCACAGGCCGTTGCCGGCTCCTGATAGTCACGACAGACAGACGCATGAAGTAGTGCTCCTACCCGGCCCGGATCAAAACCGGTCACTCGCAAAAGTTCCTGCCCTGTCACTACACTTTCATCGCCTGGCAGAATCCCCCGATTCCACAGTCGGCGTTCCTGAATCCCGGTCATTAACTCCAAACGACCGTAGGGAAGATGCAAACGTTCGTAAAGCGGCGATAACTCCTCTTCCAGAGCGTTCGTCGTTACTACTTCAGGAGGTAACGTCGAAACAATCGCCTCGACACATACTTTTTCGTATTTCATTGAGACAAATTTAATTACTGATTTTGGTAACCATTACGAACGATTTTGGAACCACGGATTTCACGAATAAACACAGATAGTCTGCCGTAAAATACAATATTTTACAATAACAAACGAAACATTTTTATCTATCATAATAAATAATTTTATCATAAAAAAGT
>CAYUAP010000151.1:0-11252 GCA_964442735.1 uncultured Planctomycetaceae bacterium
TTCGCTTAACTGCCATACTTGCGTAATTTAACGTAGAATTGAGGCTACACCCTTATATTTTAACCAATTCACCCCAAGGAGGTCCAAATATTATGAACAGTAGACCCGATCAAGACGGTAGAAGGTGTTTTGAAGATATTTTTATAAAATGATGTTTTTATAAAATGTAGCCGGTGACTGTTCCGGGAGTCCGGACTCCCGGCTACGCCTTCATTCTCGGCTTGACGGTAGAAGGTTTTTGAAGACAATATTTGTAATATCTATAATACCTGTAATATCTATAATACCTATAATAAAATAGAAAATTCGAACATATATAAATACCAATATCGTTCCGGTCTGGTGTATAAAACATGTTTCGTAATTGGATAATGGAAATTTCTATTGGCAGGTTTTTCCCAGTTCCTGTGCCTGTTGAATCCAGGAACCATTTTTAACAACATCATTTGGTTTAAAACAATTTGTAGCCAATAATATTCCTTTATCCTGCCAATTCCAGTATTTGCAACAGGATTGGTAAATGAAACGGAGTCCTTCAAAGGCTTTTATCGTTGAATCGGCACAGGACGCTAACAGGAAAACTTCTTTTTCCGCAATGAGATCCGGACGTCCGACATATGGGAAAAGACGGTCAAAAAAGAGTTTCATCTGTGACGGCCAGGAATAATAATAGACGGGAGTCACGAAGACCAAAATATCCGCCTGCTCAATTTTTGGGAGCAACGGAACCATATCATCCTTGTGAACACAAGTACGTAATTCCGTTCGGCAGAATTCACAATCGCGACATGGATTAATTGTTAAGGAGGCTAAACGAATCTTTTCCGGATCGAGACCTTTTTCCCGTGCTCCAGCAATAAAGGCATCGGCCAATCGTTCTGTGTTCCCGTTATATCGCGGACTTCCTGTTAAAACCAAAATGTTTTTCATGTTTTCACCTGATCTTGATGTTTACTTCAAAATTAAATAACCAAATGCGGGAAGGTCAAAATACATTTTTCCCTTTTCGCGTTTCGATTCGAGTTTCCCCCTCGCTAAAAGAGTCGTTTTCGAAACGGTTTCAAACGCCCCCCAGGATTTAATCGGTTTGTTCGACATGTTTATAACTACCTGAATTTTTTCCTGTCCCAATATCCGTTCGAAGGAAACAATCTTTTTCGGTTCGCCATTGTCAATCCATAGGATACTCCCGGCAGATAATACTTTTTGGGATTGACGTAACGCGGATAACTGCTTGATAAAAGCATACCGCGCTTTTCCCGATTCCGTTTCCGCATTGGCCCAATCAATGGGCATACGACCAAAAATTGAATGACGCGCTGTATCAGCAACTTCCTGGCCATTATAGACAAAAGGAACACCATACGAGGTAAAGGTCAAAACAAATCCGGCCTGAATACCGTCAAAAGTCCATGTTTTTTCACGTCGATTTTCATAACCGTCATTGGAAATATCATGGTTATCGAAGAAGTTAATGAATCGAGCCCCTTGTGGCCAAACCCGACTTCGATGCTCAAACTCTTTTCGAATCATCGTTGCCGGTTCCCCCTTTTGTATTACATTATTAAGATAGGATCCCAAGGTAAAACCGTAATTTAAATCGAAGGCAAACAATTGATCGTCAGGGCGATTGGTTCCTTCCGCAAGGAGTCCGATATCAGGCCGAATTTTCGTTAGACGCCTCCGGGCTTCTTCCCAAAAATCAAGAGGAATACCATCGGCAACATCCATTCGAAAACCGTCCACATCGTAGATCTGAACCCAATCCTCCATATTCTTCAATAAATACTCGCGCAATTCATTGTTCTCGAAATTAAGGGCGGGAAAATTCCAGGCGGCATATTTAATATTCCCTTTTTCGTCCCGCTTGACAAAATTCGGATGCTCGTCAAGAAAAACAGCCGTAGGACCACAATGCAAGTAAACCATATCAAGCATAACACGCATATGCAACTGATGCGCCGTTCGAACGAAATTCTTGAGATCATCGTTGGTTCCATATTCCGGATCAACGTTATAATAATCCTTCATACGATAGGGATTACGGGGATTATTCGTTTTAGCCTTCTTCTGTCGTGCACTCCAGAATTCAGGACGGGGATCGTCGTCTGCAACAAAAACCGGACAGAGATAGACAATGGTCATTCCACAATTTGCAACCGAATTCAGTTTTTTTGTCGCGGCCGGAAGCGTTCCTTCCTTCGTAAAGGCTCGCGGATTGATCTGATACATGATTCCTTCCGTTATCCAGGCAGGCGATTGTCGTGCCGTCCTCGATACGTGTTCTTCCGCCTGCATCGGCAGACATAAAAAAAGAACTACAAATAGTAATACCGAAATTTTTAATTTTAATTTCATCTTTTTCCCTTGTAATATTATGAAGCAATAGTTGCCATAGACGATAAAAACAATAGAACAAAACTCAATCCATTCAGGGAAACATGCATCGTAATAATAGACATAAATCGATGTTTTTTCCAGTATACAAACCCTAAACAAATCGCAAAGAAAAATATCGTGACAGGATCGGTAACAATATTCGGAAATAAAAAAGATAACAGAATTTGAAGACCATAAATAAAAGGAGCTATGATAATAAAGGTCTTTATCCCGGTAAAGATATCTTTTATATAATCGGTAGTATTTTGGATCGATAGCCCCAAGTCACTCCAGGTTGCCCCACGAACCATAATCAACCAGAAAATTCCCAAGAGCAATGTTATCAGATGGGCAAACGGAATGACCATAACAGCAATGAACATGGTGTCCAGAGCTCGAACTTGTGAAGGATCCCGATAGTGAATGGATCCGAAAACAAACGCCGGAATACCTATGGCTAAAACGGTCATCAGAAATCGGTTTCCCCAACCAGCTTCCTTTGACGGAATATATTTTTCCAGTGCCCCCTGAAATACGACTCGAAACACAAATTCCTCTGTAACAGGAGCTGCAATTACTCCCGTTAATATGGTCAAAATGAGAACAAGTACATATAAATCAGTCTGTTTAGACCGAATAAGGAGTTCATTCAGTGGATGGGATTTCGCCAGCTCTTTTTCTTCTGTTGTCATTTCTTGTTTAGAAGAATTGTGACTAACAACTTCATCATCCTCCGACTGATATTTATTACGTGAAACCGGGCACAAATAAACAGTACTGGATGTTATGGACGACTCCTTCGGGGGCTGAATCAATATATCCAACCTTGATGTATAGGGAATACTTTTATAAACAAGAACCCCAACGGAAGGCATTAGAACAAAAAGGATCATAATTAAAAAAACATCCATTATGTTCCATGGAACAGTCTTTCGTACCGTTCCTTCAGTCATTTTGGCAGATATTTCCTCCGAAGATAACACAGGAACCTCAAAATCAGTCATGATGTTGACCTATTACAATAATCGCTTTATGTACATATTGAAAACCGGACCACAAGGTTAAAATAACAGTCCCCCATAATGAAACGATCATTAGAAGAGAGATCCAGCAGGGAACAGTACCACTTCGATAACAAATCAAATAGAGAAAACAGGCCGGAATGGACACACACTGTAGTCCCATCTTCCATTTTCCAATCCATTTGGCGGAGAAATTACCGCCTGCCCCCTCGATTAATGAACGGAGCATTGTCACCAATAGTTCTCGCAAGACAATAACAACAACCATCCATGGGAGAAGTCCCCAATTAAAATCACCTGTACACGGGAATTTGAGATTCTGTAACTCCGGTACGGAAACCAGATAAATATAGGAACCACACACCAATAATTTATCGGCAAACGGATCGATAATACGCCCCAATTTAGTTACAAGATTGAATTTTCGGGCCCACCAGCCATCGACGAAATCGGTTAGTGACGCAATGATAAAAAGAATCATTCCCGTCCAATAATAACCAAATGGAAATAAAATAAACAGGACAATGGCCATAACAATTCTTAACCCGGACAAAAAGTTCGGTACGTTCCATGGATTAACCTTCGGCTGTTGTTCGGACATAATTTTTTCCTTCCCTGTTAAAGATAATGATACCGTTTAATACAACAAAATAATACAACAAACCATACCTTTTCGAGAACTCCCGAATACGGACAAGAACGATATTCCTGCCAAACCAGAACTTTTCCTATCCGATTTGCTGTAAAAGACCCGTTTTCACAACATTTCCGACATTATCCCAGAAGGTGAATGAAAAATCAAGACCCGGGAACATGAAGTTCCCGAATTTGTTTTGATTTTATCCTCAACCCACCTTCCAACGTCAATTCGTGAAAATACAAGAGATCCGGGATCATGTTCTCCCGGAATTGTATCCGACCCTGATCTGGATCCGATATATTAGATCACATCCCATTATCATCGTTTAATAAAGGTTATTTCATCCGGTCCGATAAAATAGAGTATTTTATTGGAAATATTATAATGTTCCCTATCAATGGGACGACCCAAATTGTTGAAGGCGTCGTCGATCTGGCCAGTAATCTTTATTTGTCCCTGAATATCATCGTGGAAACTCCAAATGGCCCATCCTTTTTTTCCATCAGGCCTTTTCCACGATAGAATACATATTTCCTCTTCCAAAAGACAGGACAACGAGACCGATCCTGCCGGGCGCGCCTTCGTTAGAGCTGTCATGGCTATAAAACCTGTTTTCGGCGACAAGTCTTTATGAACTAATCCGAAATGATCCTCTTTTTCCGTTGGTATATTTTCTCGTGCCTGAAACTGGTACATAAAAAATCGTTCAATTCCGGAAGAGAGGGCGATTAAATAGGCCTGAGGCAGATAATTTCCCATTTCCTCCGGAGTAACACGAGAAGTAATCGAACGGGAATCATAAAGGGAATAAATGGCAATATTCCCCTTCAGGTCACTATTGAACCGATAGATCAGAGCGACAGGCGCTTCAAAATCTCCCGTTTTTCCCATGATTATCGGAACCATGGTATCTCCCTCCTTGAGATATTTTGGACCGAAAAATCGGTCCGCCACAGCCTTGGAATCAAACGATTGAAAACAGTCGGTCATGCCCGGAACAATGGATATTTCATTAGCCTTCTTGGGAACATCTGATGCTGTCCACCAAACACGGGCATCAATCCTCAAACGCTGACGCTCCTGCCGGGCTGTATTCTCGCCCGGAATTACATCGTAACAGCCATCCTTCTCTTTTGTACTGTAATAACAGGGAAATCCATAGGTGAAAACGAGTGTGCCACCCACTCGAACGTAGTTGTAAATATGTTCCATAAAAGGGGATGGAAAAGATTCCATCGGGGGCAGAATTAGAAATGGCGTTTCAACAGGATCAAGTTGTACCAGCTTGTTGAGAGGGATAAAAGAAGTTTCCAGATCAGAAGGAACAAGTTGTAATAATTTTTCCCGGGAATGTCCCAACATGGTTGGAATATATTTTTGTGGATCATAGAGAAACGCGACTTTTCTAACAGGCTTGTCCGGTGAAACAACCTTGAAGATGGCGGCAATAAAATCACGACAGGTATTCCGTAAAGCAACATAATCCGACCAACCCATTTCTGTAATCCAAACAGGTTTGGAACCAACGTTGTATTTTTCAAGCAGAACATGCAGTTTCGCAATATCGTCTTTAAATTCCCTGGTTTGGACTTTTGTAACCAAACCGGAACGGTAGGGGTGAATATTCATAACGTCGAAATAGGCCCCCCCTCCAGCTTTTAGACACTGTTCGATAAATTCCATGGGAATACCCGCCGTTCCACCAAAAAGTATCGTTGTATCCGGATCCGCTTTTTTTGCAGCTTCATATGTTCGTTTTAGGAAACAAGTGTATTTCTCCGGATTGGGATCCTTCCAGAAGACCTCAATATTCTGCTCGTTCCAGACCTCCCAAAAACGAACCCGTCCTTTATATCGGGAAACAGTTTTGGTTACATATTCCGACCATTGATCCGGATGCTCCCAAGCGGGTTTTGCCCAGGAAACAGAATAACCAAGTATGCCAAGAATATGAATGTCACGTTTTTCCGCCTCCGCGACAATTTTATCGAATTGCGAAAAATCCCAGGTTCCCTCTTTTGGTTCGACCAGGCTCCAAAGAAAGTCGGTCCGCATCCATTGTAAACCTCCCTGGCGCATAACATCCAAATTTTTCGGAAAATGCCGCCATTCCTGTGGTCGATAGAGATGCGAATGGGCCCCATATGGTGATGAACTCTCTTCCGCCCCTATGTAAAATGACATTCCATGTACGATACATAATGTTAATATCGTCAATAATAATTTATTAATTTTTGTGATGATCATCGGTTTCTCCTGTTACATATTGTATATAAATAGTAAACAAATGCACTTTGTTTATTTGATAATCACGTTCTTAACTCGACAATAAACTTAATCAGAAACGAGGCAAAAAAAGAAAAACAGGAAACATATTGGAATACTGTTTTTATATTGTAATACTGTTTGCCAGGGTCCTTTTCAGGAAGATATTTCTTAAAAATATCCGAACCTCTTTTAAAATAAAACAGAAGGGTAATGATGGAAACAATCATACTAAAGGGAAGCAAGATCCGGAGTACCGACGCCAAATCAACAATCTTTGGATCATCAAAAGCTGTGATAATTATTGCTATTGGTGTTATCACAATAGAAAACAATACAAACAGAGATGGAATCAACAGCACAAACAATTGTATTATTCTTGACATTACTTAATCCCATTTGTAACCATTCACGAACGATTTTGGAACCACGGATATCACGGATAAACACAGATAGTCTGCCGTAAAATACAATATTTTACAATAACAAACTATTCGTGAAAATCAGTGTTGTCCGCGATTTCACTTTATATCCGTGAACGGTTGCTCCCATTTTTATTTATCTTGTTCACGTTATCTTGTTTATGTTATCTTGTTCACAAGAATCATTACCCGTATTTTAAGAAAAAGCTATGAAAGAGGTTAAATCCTTCCCCCTTTAAAATCATTATTCATGTAAAACCCCCCTTCATTATCAAGTTCCTTCTACCCGAAAAATAACCACCATTTTATCATTTAAGGACGTTTGTAACGAGAATCCGGGCCTCATCCAGTAAACGAACCAGATGTTCTTCGCCTAAAAAAGATTCCGCATAGATTTTATAGATATTTTCGGTTCCGGATGGACGAGCAGCAAACCAGCCATTTTCGGTCACGACTTTTAGACCGCCAATCGGTGCATTATTCCCGGGAGCGTTGGTTAAAATAGCCTGAATGGCTTCACCCGCGAGTTCCCTGGTCGAAACTTTGTCGGGCGTTAATTTCGTGAAATTAAGTTTTTCTTCCGGAGTGGCCGGCTGATCGACCCGACGATAGACAGGCGAACCAAATTCTTTTTCAAGATCCTGATAATGAAGGCCAGGATTACGACCCGTCCTGGCTAGAATTTCTGCGGCGAGCAGGTCGAGAATAATACCGTCTTTATCGGTAGACCAGGCTTGCCCATTAAAACGCAGGAAACTGGCCCCCGCACTTTCTTCACCACCGAACAAGAGAGTTCCACTATTAAGGCCGGGAACAAACCATTTAAAACCGACAGGTACTTCCACCAGTCGGCGCCCCAAACGTTTCGCAACGCGATCAATCATACTACTGGAGACAAGAGTTTTACCAATAGCTCCGTTCACGGGCCAATTCGGCCTATTCTTAACGAGATAGTCAATAGAGACGGAGAGATTATGATTTGGCGAAAGAAGACCTATTTCCGGAACGACAATACCATGACGGTCCGAGTCGGGATCGTTTCCGAACGATAGATCGAAATCATTTTTTCGAGCCACAAGGTTTTTCATGGGATAGGGACTGGAACAGTCCATACGTATTTTTCCATCATGGTCAATAGGTACGAAATAGAAGGTGGGATCGACTTTATCGTTGACAATCGTAATATCGAGACCGTAACGTTCCGCAATGGGCCCCCAATATTCGATTGACGCTCCTCCCAAGGGATCAACCCCCAAACGAAGGCCTGCGTCTCGAATGGCTTTAACGTCAACGATATTTTCAAGATCATTGATGTAATCCACCGCGAAATCGAGTTGAGTCAAGAAGTCGGGGATAGATCCCTGATCGATGGATTGATAATGCACTTCTTTATTTCCGTTTTTAAGATATTCATTGGCGCGTTTTTCAATCCATTGGGTTATATTGGTATCGGCAGGTCCTCCATGGGGCGGATTGTATTTAATTCCACCGTCGGAAGGTGGATTGTGCGACGAGGTTATAATAATACCGTCTGAATAATTTCCCTGTTTTTCCCGATTGGTCGATAGAATCGCATGTGAAATTACCGGCGTAGGAGTGACCCCATTATCCTTCTGAAATATGGTCCGAATACCATTGGCAGCAAGAACGCCAAGAGCGGTTTTTTGCGCTAAATCGGAAACCGCATGGGTATCTTTTCCCATATATAAAACGGCAGGAGCCCCAGTTGCTTGACGATAATCGATAATTGCCTGAACTATCGCCTGAATATGCGCCTGTGTAAACGAACCGTCAAATGGAGTTCCGCGATGCCCACTGGTTCCGAACCGAACATGCTGACCGTATTGCTTCATATCGGGATATTTTGAAAGATAGTCGTTCTTTAATTGTTCCACATCTATTAGAAGCTCCTTTGGAGCCAATGTTCCTGCCAATGCATTCATTTTGAGGTCCTTTTATTGTTTTTATTTTCTTTACTATTGTTTTGTCGAAACGTAAAACCTGCATCCAATTCGGCACCAAGATCAAACACATTATCAAAATCTTCCCGATGGTCTTTCGGTCTTTTCGATATGAGATTGATACTAATTAGATTATAGACAATATCACCAATATCACAGGTTCGTCTAATACCTAATCGAGCTAGTACAACCCTGGCCATATAACCGAATTGCTCCAGTGCGTAATCTCGAACAGCAGCACTCAACTCCTGTCCGGAATAATGACGATCATTTGGGATATCGCGAGACACAACTCCTGAATTACGTCTCTGCATATAGTTTACCGTCTCTAAAATAAAACGATAGGACTCTATCGTGAATCGATGATCGTGCTGAAGAAGAGACTCGAATCGTATAATTTCCTGCTGGTCCATATTATTGTAATTTCTGTCAAAAACGTTTGTTATCGACTCAAACTGTAAATGCTTTCTCCGCGATTGAAAATCATTCTCTTTTACAAGGGAGTCGTTAATTTCGTGGTGTTCGCGTAGTAGAGGAACCACTTGTCGCCGTGGCAGTGGGAGTGTCGTCAAGGACGATGGCAGTTCCCGCCAGTTTTTTAATGGTATACTCGTAACGGGCAAATATCATTCGACCTGCACTGGTTTGTAATACACTCGTAACGGTAACAACGACACGTTCGGCCATGTGATTTCTTCCCTGATCGACGACAACCATTGTTCCATCGTCCAAATAGGCAACCCCTTGCCCGGGCTCCTCCCCGATTTTAGCGACATCGACTTCCATTCGCTCGTTAGGAAGAAAAACCGGCTTGAGTGAATTGGCCAGATCGTTCAGATTAATAACCACAACACCCTGTAATTTAGCCACTTTATTTAAATTATAATCGTTAGTAACCAATTTCCCCCCCAAATGTTTTGCCAAGGTCACCAATTTTAAGTCAACAGGCTGATTCTGAAATTCAGGCAGGTCCGAGTCATCAATCTGAAGATCGACACTCGGTATATTTTGCAGACGACTGAGGATATCAAGACCACGACGTCCCCGGGTTCGACGGCTTCGGTCCGGACTGTCCGCAATATGTTGCAACTCCGCAATGGCAAAACGTGGCATTAATAGAGGACTATCGATAATTTTCGTTTCCATAATATCGGCAATTCGACCGTCTATAACGACACTGGTATCCAGTATGAGAGGTTTAATTCCCTTGAGATTCTTCTGAAATTCAACATAGGGAATAATAAAACGGAAATCGTTTCGTGTCTGCCATAGAAAACTAATACCAAGATAACTGAACGATATGAGCATTAGAGCACTAACGTTTCGATGGAGATTATTCGTTGCATGATGAACTCCTTCCGCATTGATTTCTTCTTCGAAAAAAGGCTCCAGAGCGAGTCCCATAAAATAGGTTAAGACGAGTCCGATCAGTAATCCAAAATAAATAGAGGAAATCCATTCCACTTTTTTTTTCGGAAATGCCATATCGACATAAATAATGGCTAGTGTGCATAAAATAATTCCAAAGAAAGCTCCTAAATTAATGCCCGGACTGGTTCCCGACAAACCACCAGAGCGAACAATCAGAACTCCAATTCCACTGGCCACTAAAAGAAAAATAACTCTCAAAAATAATAACGGCATAATTCTCCTCGTCTAATAAATATATAATAAATAATAATCGACTATAATTCCATATAATCCATTATAACCGAAAAAACCACAATGAGGAAGATATTAAAAAAATTTTTCATGAAATCATTTAAAGAAATGAAAATGAAAATCAGATTATCTGTTTTCCCTGATTATGCCAATTTAACATAGGCATGTCATAAATTTGTTAAAATCGTTATTTTTGTTATATTTAATACAACCGATATGCCGATAATAAAGAAAATTCTATATTGTATTTGGAGGTATTGTATGAAAAATAGCCAAAAAAAGTATCGTGCCATTTTGTTGGGCGCACTGGCCTTCGGATTGACTTCATGGATAATCTGTCCCTTGTACGGACAGGTTAGTGGATTGAATATGAAGGTCTATCATAAATCAATTAGTGAAAGCCCACGTGCTGGTTCACGTTATCAGGAAATGTCTACACTGTCTTCGACTTTAGGTCAAAATACGGAACAACCGGAACCTGTGACGAACTGGTCCAATTCACAAGAGATGTTATCCTATCAATCGGGAACGCAAAATCCGGAAAAATTTGCATTTTCAAATTCCCGTCCAAATAATGCGGATTCGGTTTCTTCCCAATATAATAGTACGGTTCAACAGGGGAATGGTTCAATTCAACAGGGGAACAGGGCGATTCAACAAGGGAATAGTTCAGTTCAACAGGGGAACAGGGCGGTTCAACAAGGGAATGGTTCAGTTCAACAGGGGAACAGGGCGATTCAACAGGAGAATGGTTCAATTCAACAGGGGAACAGGGCGATTCAACAAGGGAATGGTTCAGTTCAACGGGAGAACAGGGCGATTCAACAAGGGAATGGTTCAGTTCAACGGGAGAACAGGGCGATTCAACAAGGGAATGGTTCAGTTCAACAGGGGAACAGGG
>CAYUAP010000152.1:0-11227 GCA_964442735.1 uncultured Planctomycetaceae bacterium
CCGGCATTGCGGACGAGACGTCCGCGTTCCAGTCTTGTCTGTTTTGTGAACAAGATAGTTAAAACTCTACGTTTTTTGGAATAGAGGCCAAACAGGCGAGACGCCTGTTTCGCGGAGATGCGGACGAGACGTCCGCGCTCCCGGGGAAGTGCCTTTTTTATAACGATTCACTGTAGAGTAATGTTAATACAATCTAAATTTTTATAAAAGATTAGAGCGGTCCGTAATAATAACAGGAGCATCATAAACCGGGATATTTTTCAGAATCATTCGGTTTTTTTCCAGGATTTTCGACTCTTTAGGAATTTCATGGATACGTCCTGTAATGAGGTCGGCCCAAACCGGATCGGAATAAAAACCGTTTTCTACGACGATTTCAATTTGTTCTGTGTTATTACTGTCTTTAGGGTAATTATTCCCATTCCAAAGAACGAGTACGTCCTGATGGGCTTGGGTATTACGGTAGGCAAACCATGTTATTACATTATCCGATTTAACGGAACAGGCATAAACTTTCATACGTTCCAGACGGGAATCAAAGACAGATACAACATTTTGAACGGCATAATAGGCCATTTTCACTTTTGCTAGTGAATTTTTATCATTGATTTTAAGAAGTCCTTTCCTATTGATTTCACGTCCTGTATGATCAAAATCGCAAATAGTAAAAACGGATGACATAACATCATGTCCCAAGTCTCCGAGCATACGACGTGTATCCCATTTTGCCTGTGTCAATTCGTTCCATGGATGGCCGGAAAGAGCAAATTTATGGGCCATTTCCGACGGACAGCCGTTTTCTCCTTGCCATAATTTCAAATGAGGGTCGTATTTTCGTACAACATTCTGCATCTCTTCGACGTTGGCATAGGATTTATCGGGATTGATGGAATATCCATGATATATAACCCATTCAAAAAGGTTTAGTTTCTTTTGGTTTGCAATTCGTTTGAGGCATTTATCCAAATAGACCGGATCATTTTGTGCCAGGGAGAGTGCTCCGATTCGTGCGTCTGGAATAATCTTTTTAATTATTTCCGCCGTTCGAATATTGAAATCGGCGATCTGTTCCGGAGTCTTTTTAGGAGATCCGATATCGGGTTCATTCCACATGGCCCAGGCCCATACTTTATCTTTATATCGTTCCGCCATGGCAGTTACCCATTTATCCCAGGCGAGAAGACCTTCTTCCGAGGTAGGGAATCCTGCGGCCAGATCTTTTCCTCCACCTCCTTTATAGATGGGATTACCATAGTCTGTTTCCAACCACACAATCAAGCCGCGTTTACGGGCATCATCAATAATAGAATCAAGCCAGAAAAAATCGTATTTCCCTTGTTCTTTTTCCGTTTTGGCCCATCCGCCTTGAAGTCTGATTCTCTTTATCCCCAACGGGGCAACATATTCTTTATAGGTATCCCAGTAGATATAGTCTCGACAGAGGGTTTCACAACCTAGTGTCCAGTTCTGATCCTTTATCTCTTTTATATTTTTCTGCTTTATGGTACCAAGTTGTTTCCAACCAGTTTTTAAGGTGGTCTGAACTCTGGTATCCGTATAATCCAGCATCTGGCCCATACAATCCACCGTTACGGTAAAAATCAGTATGGAACTCCATAATAGAGCCTTTAGTGTTTTCATTTTTCTCTGTTCTCTGTTCTCTGTTGTTTTTATGTTTTATATCATGTATAACAATACAAAATAAAATAGCAATTGTGGGAAGTCCCTTGTTGTCTGTTCTTTTATAACTGATTATTATACTCAAGGTCGTTATAAAAGTCTATCCTCCAAAACAGGTATCTCGCCTGTTTTATTCCTCTAAATGAACTATAGATTAAAAGTACGTAAATAATATATCAGATCAATATTTATTGCAGAACGTTAAACCATCGTGTAAACAAATTTAAACGGTTTTGAGTATAATATTTTGAGTATATGAGCCTGTTTCTGTTTTATAATAATGTTCCTGCAAATTTTTATGCGGATATTGTCAAGAGGTTTTGGTTTTGGTAGAATAAACGATTGAATCAGTAAATTAGAAAAGCAGACAGTAAAGAGAGACAGTAAAGTTCCGAAATAAAAAACAAGCAAGGAGTATTTTATGAAGCGACAATTGATAATGGTGTTTTTTTTATTAATGCTGTTCAGTTCGATAACATTGGCATTTGAGCCGGCATCGAAGGAAGATTCGGCATTAATTCGTAAACGACTGGTTCCACTTCCTGTGGAATACGTGTTTGGTACTCAATCGGTACGGATTGACAATCGAATAAAAGTTGTTGTTATGTCGGAGAATACGGAAACGGCGAAAGAGATAGTGGAAAAAATATTTCCGAAATGGTTTATTACCATGCCGCGCCTATCGACGGAAAAAACAAGCGAGGCAATTCCGGTTGACGGCTATAAATTACATATTGAAAAAGATACGATCACAATTACCGCCTCCAATAGTGGTGGAATTTTAAACGCACTGAAGACGTTACGTCAGTTGGTCGAGCCGAATCGTGATACGGAAAAGGTCCAGTATTATATAGTACCAGAATTGGATATAAACGATTTTCCGGCATTAGGTTTTCGTGGTATGCATCTCTGTTGGTTTCCTGAAACCGATCCGGTTCGGATTGAGCAGGCCATTCGTCTGGCTTCCTATTACAAGTTCAATTACATCGTACTGGAAATGTGGGGCACATATCAATTTGAGAAGCGTCCGGAATTTTGCTGGGCAGAACATTCGGTTGACAAGAAGGAGATACGGCGTCTGGTCGGAATTGGGCGGGAGTTGGGGATTACCCTTGTACCCCAATTCAATCTGTTTGGACATGCGTCTGCATCGCGCGGTTGTTCTTCGAAACACGCTATTCTTGATTTTCATCCGGAATATCAGCCGTTATTCGAGCCGGACGGCTGGACCTGGTGTCTATCGAATCCGGCAACGCGAGCCGTTTTGACCGACCTTGTTCTCGAATTTTACGACGCGTTTGATAATCCTCCCTTTTTTCATATCGGTTGCGATGAAGCCTATTCTGCCGCAACATGTCCTGTGTGTCGTCATGCCGATTACGGTAAACTTTTTATCGATCATTTAACCTACTTCTGTAATCTGCTAAAGGAACGGAACTGTCGGACAATGATGTGGCATGATATGTTGATAGAACGGACAGGTTCTTTTGCCGGTTACGTAGCGGGGGGCAATGCCAGGACCGCCGGACTCCTTGATAAATTATCGAAAGAGATGATCATTTGTGACTGGCAGTATTCGGCGCCAAAGAAAGACGAGCAATGGCCCACAACGCGATTCTTTAAAAGTCAGGGATTCGACGTTATCGTCTGTCCCTGGAATGTACGTACAGGGATAGAAAGTCTTGGAAAATTAGCCGTAGACGAGAAACTGTTTGGTCTTTTGGAGACGACATGGCATCATCTTGACGGTCCGGGAATGCGAACCATGTTTGCAACTGGGGCGCGAGCCACTTGGGGAACCGCACATTCAGGTTATGATGCGACGGAGGTCGATTGTCATTTGCGCCAGGTCGGTTGGGATATGGATAAAAAAAATTATCGTTACGAGCAGACGGGAATCTATCCCTGGCAGTTGAATCCACGTCCTTCGGGAGGCCGTTAAATATTCCGTGGAATTGTATACTGTACGACGTTATAAATTCGGCATTTCCTGGGAGTATGGACGCCATGCCTGACGGCAGGCAGGTCTCGTCCGCACCCTCCCAAACAGGTGTCTCGCCTGTTTGGAAAAATAGACTTTTATAACGACCTTGAGTCTATTTGTTTATTCATTCAATCTGGAGGAAAAAGAAACATGCAGATCGGAATCAATTTATTATTATGGAACGATTCGCCGGATGAAGGGAGCGAATCACTCCTGACCGCAATTTCAGACTGGGGGTTCAATCTTGCCGAATTTCCAATTTATGGTCAGTCGGAAAAAACAATGGTGCAACTGGGGCGTATTCTCGATCGACTTGGTTTGGCCCGAACGGCGGTAACGACGTGTACACAGGAGCAGGATTTGGCAAGTTCGAATGCCGACATTCGATCTGCTGGTATTGATTATTTGAAACGTATTCTCGACCGGAGTGCCACGGCAGGCTGTCAAGCGCTTGTGGGGCCTCTTCACAGCGCGTTGGGTACGTTTAGTGGTCAGTTTGCTACGGAAGATCAATGGAAATGGAGTACCGACGCCATGCAGATTGTATCCGAATATGCCGCGCAACTCCAGATTAAAATAGCACTGGAACCGGTGAATCGATTCGAGTGTTATTTAATGAATAGTACAGAACAGGCGGTTCGCTACGTTCAGAGGGTGAATCATCCATCGTGTGGAATTCTTTATGATACTTTTCATGCTCATATCGAAGAAAAAAAAGTTGCCCAGGCCCTTTCCATGACGAAACCGCATCTTTTTCATATTCATATATCGGAAAACGACCGCAGTACGCCGGGAACAGGACAAGTCGATTGGAAAACGACGTTTGAAACATGGCGTCAGATGAACGTCAACTGTCCCCTGGTTATTGAAGCGTTTGGCAGTTCACTTCCCAATATCGCCGCGGCAACAAAAATATGGCGTCGTATGTTCAATTCCGAAGAAGAACTCGCACGGGAAGGACTTGCCTTTATCAAAAAAGAATGTAATATCCAATAATATCAGGTATTTTTAAATATCAGGTATTTTTAAAGATGTTCCCTTTTCTGTTTCGTTCATCTGAAGATCAATATACATTAATATGTTGATATATATACTGTGGATCGTTATAAAATCGGCGTTTCCCGGGAGTGTGGACGTCTTGTCCGCATCATTCAAAACAGGTGTCTCGTCTGTTTTGAATGAAGAGATTTATAACGGCCTTGAGTAGATATTGATCTCTCTTAATCTCTATTGATCTATGAATTAATCTATGGATTGATCTATGGATTGATCTATGGATTGATCTATGGATTGATCTATGGATTAATTACCGCTATTTCCTTTTAATTTATCAATAATCAGATTGGCGACTTTTTTTCCGGATTTGAGCATACCGCCGAAGATAGGGCCCATTCGGTATCCCCCGACAACATTATTGGAGCTCATACCACAGGCAAACAGGCCCGGATAGTATTCACCGGCACTATCAACCGCTGATTTTTCACCACTATCCACCCACATTGGTTTTTCGCCAAGAATGGTTCCGGTTGGTGTATTCAGGCGGATTTTTGCTTTATTGACAGCGAGATTAATAATGGCACTTGGATGGCCGGTCGCGTCCAGTACGGATCGGGATACAATTGTTAAGGGATCGACAAACATACCCAAGCGCATAACAGGGGTCCAATTAATGACCAAGCCGGAGACTTGATCGTTTTTGAAGATGATATCTTCGACACTAACGGAATTAAAGAGTTGTGCGCCGGCATGGACAGCGCCGAAAATCAAACCACTAGCCATTTCCACGGCGTCAACGACATAATAGCCTTTTTCTTCCAGGGATTGATAGTGAATATGGAAATTATTAAGTATATCGACAGCATCTTCCTGAACAACAATCTGATTAAAGAGCATACCCCCCCCCCAGACACCACCGCCGGGAGCCAACTGTCGTTCGAAAATTGCGACACGAATATTTTTCTGGCGCAGAAACCAGGCGGCAACTAAAGCAGAGGGACCGGCGCCGACAATAGCGACATCGACTTCAAGATTTTCCACTAATTTTTGACTGAATTGTCGAACAATTGCTTCGGAAATAACATTTTCAAGAGACATAAAAGTACATCCTTTCGTATAATAAACGATTAACAAATAAACGATTAACAAAAGGAAATCGCGACAGAGAATCCGTACCAGAAATGGGATATACGGCGGAGACGTCCAAATCGTAATTTCCTACGCCGGAATGACCCGGATCAGGTTCTATGGGTATTATCTCAGTCCCGTTACACAGCGGGACACCCCAACGACTATGGAGAAAATTATAGCCTAGACTTTTTTTTCGACAAGACGATATAAAATAATTTTATAGAAAAGGAGGGGATGGGATGGAGGACGGGTCATTTTCAGGAAGTTGGATTAAAGGTGGAGAACTTGGGTTTGGAGGGGTGTTTCTGGAGGTTTGGGAACGATTTTTTATGTTTTTTATTAAAAATTTTTTTGAGCAGAGGAGGACGGGAATCAATTCGGGAATCATTTTTGGAGAAATTTTGGAAGAAATTTTAAAAATATTTTTTATGTTAGGGCTTGTTGGTTTTTCAAGATAAAGTATACTTTTACTAATATTGCAAATTACTGGTGGCAACCAATGGAGTGAGTTGGTCGAGGGAGTCGGTCTTTTATGGGATTCTTCGGCGAAAAGGGTTCAATTTGAGTGTCCTGAATTAAAAGGGAAGGTGATCCTAAACTTCATATCGGTTGTATTTGTCCTCTTCACTCAATGGGCGGCTATTTCACCAGCGACTGTAAACCCGAAAATACAGGTGTATTTTTGTAGGGTCCGGATAACCCGGTATTCCTGGAGAGTGTGGATATTTGGCAATCAGGAATCATACCTCGAATTTTAACGGAGAAACTAACGTGTCGAATTCTGAAAATAAAGTGATACGAATCAGGATGGAAGCGTACGATCACGACGTACTGGATCAAAGTGCATTAGAAATTGTAGAGACAGCCAAGCGTACAGGCTCGGAAGTTCGAGGTCCGATTCCTCTTCCAACGCGAGTCGAGCGATATACGATTCTATCGAGTCCGCACATTCATAAAAAAGCCCGTCAACAGTATGAAATTAGAACGCATAAGCGCGTTATTGATATTGTTCAGGCATCACCCATGACATTCGAAGAATTAAATAAATTAGTACTTCCCGCTGGCGTTGATATAAAAATTAAGGTGGGAGTAAAATGATACTGTAACGCCCCACCCATGATGAACGCCGAAAACTGGTGCTTGATCAGGGCGCAATGCGGTATATAAAATAGTCGATTCATGAAAATGGGATCGAGAACAGAAACGAAACTGAACTAAAGGTGGAAATATGAGTATCGGTTTATTAGGACAAAAGGTTGGCATGACCCAACTTTACACAGGGCAGGGAGATGTTATTCCTGTAACGGTTATACAAGCTGGTCCCTGTGTTATACTTCAATTGAAGACAATGGAGCGCGATGGATATGAAGCGGTTCAGTTAGGATTTAAGGACAAGCCGTTGCGACTGGCCAAAAGATCCGAGCTGGGGCACGTTCAGAAGTTGGACAGCAAGAGGCAGCAGAAGAAGGCTGCAAACAAAGAAGAAGCCATCGCGAAGGCGGGAACGTCCCCGAAGCGATTTGTTCGTGAATTTCGCATTCCGGTCACGGGATTTGAAGTAGGCAAGGTAATAAATGTAAACGTTTTTGACAATACGCTGGCGGTTGATGTCACGAGCCGGAGTAAAGGTCGAGGTACGGCGGGCGTTATGAAACGTCATAATTTTGCCGGGCAGCGCGCGACGCACGGTGTCAAAAAATGTCACCGTCATTTGGGCAGTACTGGTTGTGGTGCCTATCCGAGTCGAACGCAGAAGGGAAAGCGTATGGCCGGGCAGTATGGAAATGCAATCGCAACGGTACGTAATCAGAATGTAGTACTCATAGACGAGGAAAACAATCTTCTCGTAATACGCGGAGCGGTACCTGGTCCAAATGGTGTAAATGTAATAATCAGGCCTACGAATGTACTTCCGGCCCCAAAGACTAACAAATGGCGTTTGGCATAAGAATATAAGGGGTGAGAAATGGCTAATATTCCGATATACGACAAGACAGGAAATAAAATTGGGGATTACGAGATCGACGTTACCGAGATTGCCCCGCGAATCAGTAAACAATTATTACATGATTCTGTCGTAATGTATCAAGCGAATTTACGACAGGGATCCGCGAAAACGAAATCACGTGCGGAAGTAGCAGGATCGCGTAAAAAAATGTATCGTCAAAAAGGTACAGGAAATGCTCGTGCAGGGCACAAGAGAAGTGGTGTACGACGGGGTGGTGGGCATATTTTTGCTTTACAGCCCAGGGATTGGAGTTATCGACTTCCACGAAAGGCTCTCCAGAGTGCGACTCGAATGGCGCTTGCCATGAAAATCAATGGGGAAGTCTTGCAGTTAATTGATTCGATAGAGACACAAGTTCCAAAAACTAAAGAGATTATCAATATTCTCGAAGCGTTAAAAATTAATTCTTCTTTATTAATCGTCATAGATCAACATGATACGAACACCTATTTAAGCGTTCGTAACATTCCGAAAGTAAGCGTTATTCCGGTTTCGGATCTGAACGCCTACGAGATCTTAAAGCCCAAGCAGTTATTAATGACGAAATCGGCAATGGATACTTTTATGGCAACGAAGGTTCGAAAGAGCGTTGTTGCGTCTGCTGAATAAAGAATAAACAAGGGGCGGGGAGCCGTCAAGGCTTCTCGAACAGAACGACGCCCGTAAACGCTATCAGGCGGAGAGAGGGGCGGAGTTAAGAGAAACAGCCGAAAAACGAAGCAGTGGTTTCGTAATTATGGCCAACAGAGGTTGAAACGATGAAAATAATAGATGTAACAGATGTAAATCTAAATTTAGAGCCGTATCAGATCATACTCAAGCCTATTTCTTCAGAAAAAGGATATCATCTGGCAGCCGCGCGTAATACGTATACATTTGAGGTGAATCCCCTGGCGTCAAAACTGGCGATCAAGGAAGCGATTGAGACCCTTTTTAATGTAAAGGTGATTTCTGTATCTACGCAGAATCGGAAGGGTAAAGTACGTCGTTCGAAGAAGACAATCGGTCGAACGAAGACTTGGAAGAAGGCGATGGTAACATTGCATTCGAACGACAGAATAGATATCTTCTAATTGCAACGTGAACAGAAGGATAAGAGTGACAAAAAATGGGTATTCGAGTAATAAAGTCAAATAACGCCGCACGGCGTAATATGAGTGTGAGCGACTTTGCGGAATTAACAAAGGGCGCAAAACCGGAGAAGAGTCTTTTAAAGCCGAAGAAACGTGCGAGTGGCCGTAATAATCATGGGGTTATAACGGTCCGTCATCGCGGCGGTGGTCACAAGAGACAATATCGATTAATCGACTATCGTCGTAATAAAGACGGAATGGATGCAAGGGTCGAATCAATACAATACGATCCGAACAGAACAGCGCGAATAGCATTGTTGGTCTATGGTGATGGCGAGAAGCGATATATAATAGCGCCGGAGGGATTGAAAGTCGGAATGATTTTGAAGAGTGGAACGGGTGCGGATCCGGTAGTGGGCAACTGTCTTCCCTTGAAGAATATTCCGTTAGGATCGGTAGTACACAACATAGAGATACGGACAGGGCGTGGGGGCACGATGTGTCGCGCGGCCGGAAGTAAAGCGGTCCTTGTCGCGAAAGAGAGTGACTGGGCGCAGTTGGTTCTTCCGAGTACGGAGATACGACGTGTTCCGTCGGAGTGTCGTGCGGTCATTGGTGTTGTAGGGAACGGCGATCACATGAACATCGTCCTTGGTAAAGCGGGTCGAAATCGTTGGCTAGGCCGGCGTCCATATGTACGTGGAACGGCGATGAACCCGATTGACCATCCGCATGGTGGTGGTGAAGGACGGACAAAGGGAGGGCGGCATCCAGTCTCGCCAACGGGGAAACCGACAAAAGGGACCTCGACGAGAAAGCACAAGAAGTCGTCGAACAGTTCGATCATACGGCGTCGTCGAAGTCGTCGATATGGTTTGCTGAAGCTGTACTAGTAGGTATTTTGGTAGAACGCAATCAGCCTGTTCCATGTCTGTTAAAGCTGGAACGGGAAATAGAGTAAGACAGAATAAACTGGATGAATTATGAGTAGATCAGTAAAAAAAGGACCTTTTGTAGATATGAAGCTTGCGTCGAAGGTTGCAAAACTGGATGCGCAGAACAAAAAAGAGCCGATCAAGACATGGGCCCGAGCCTGTACAATCCTTCCGGAGTTTGTAGGACATACATTTATGGTTCACAATGGAAAAGTCCATTTGAAAGTATTTGTCACGGAAGAAATGGTAGGTCATCGATTGGGTGAATTTGCATTAACGCGAATTTTCCGTGGTCATGGCGGTAAAGGTAAACGGTAATCGTCAGTCAGGAGCGTATGCAATGAGTAAAAAAGAAGAAGAAAAGAGAGAATACAAGGCGATCTATCGTCATGCGCCGATCAGTGCGCAGAAGGCACGAATGTTTGCGGACTTGATTCGCGGTCTGAATGCCGATGATGCGCTGGATTTGTTGGAGTTTTATCCGAATCGTGGAGCACATATGCTCTATATGACACTGAAGAGTGCGATAGGGAATGCGAATGATCGTCGAGATCCGAATCCGCAAGAGTTAATTGTTATGGAAGTGCGCATCGATGAGGGGACCATGATGAAAAGATGGCGTCCAAAATCCCGTGGGATGTCGACAATTGTGAAGAAAAGATCGAGCCATATCACAGTTGTGCTCGGATAATTTAATAAAACTATATTTAAGGATAGAGCAGATATGGGTCAGAAGGTAAATCCGGTAGCATTCAGAACCGGTATTATGGAGAGTTGGAAGAGCCGTTGGTATGCTCCGAAGAAGGAGTTTTCGAAACTTCTGTTGGAAGACAAAATGATACGTGACTTCATTAAGAAGAGAACGGAAAAAGATAAAGACGGCAAAGAGCGATTGACCTATCCGAACATTGCGAAGATTATTATAGAGAGAACCCGGGAAGAAGTCAATGTGATAGTGCACACGTCGAGGCCGGGATTAATGTTCGGACGTAAAAACGAGAAGTTGGAGGAATTGACGAATGAACTTCAACGGATGACGGGAAGACGGATCAACGTTCAGATATATGAAGAGAAGTCTCCGGAGATAAACGCGCAATTAGTTGCGGAGAATATAGCGGAGCAATTGATACAACGTGTAGGTTTCCGCAGAACCATGAAAAAATCGATAGAATTATGTATGGGAGCGGGAGCAAAAGGAATTAAGATTCAGATGAGCGGTCGTCTTGGCGGAGCGGAAATGGCGCGATGCGAGAAGGCAGCGGAAGGATCGATTCCACTTTCAACCTTGCGGGCGAAGATTGACTACGGTTTTACGGAAGCCAAGATTGCGCAAGGTCATATTGGAATTCAAGTTTGGATAAATCAAGGCGAATATAGCGAGGACGATAAAGATGGCCAGAATGCCCAAAAGAGTCAAACA
>CAYUAP010000153.1:0-11161 GCA_964442735.1 uncultured Planctomycetaceae bacterium
TATTATAATAGATAAAAATGTTTCGTTTGTTATTGTAAAATATTGTATTTTACGGTAGACTATCTGTGTTTATCCGTGATATCCGTGGTTCCAAAATCGTTCGTGAATGATTACCAAACTTTTTTATGATTAAAACTATTTATTATAATAGATAAAAATTTTCGTTTGTTATTGTAAAATATTGTATTTTACGGCAGTCTATCTGTGTTTATCCGTGATATCCGTGGTTCCAAAATTGTTCGTGAATAGTTACAAATTATTTATTACAATATACTCAAGGTCGTTATAAAAGTCTATTTATAAAAGCAGGCGAGACGCCTGTTTTGGAGGATGCGGACGAGACCTGCCTGCCGTCAGGCATGGCGTCTGCGCTCCCGGGAAATACCGTATTTATAACGTCCTAAAGTATAGATAAAAATTTTTCGTTTGTTATTGTAAAATATTGTATTTTACGGCAGTCTATCTGTGTTTATCCGTGATATCCGTGGTTCCAAAATTGTTCGTGAATAATTACTTGAATTCGAAGCGAATTTGACGAACCTCGTCTTTTACAGCAGATGAAGCAGTTGTGTCCCCAGACTCCATCTCTTCCTGCCATTGGACAAGATCTCCAAATACATTTACCGACTGAACATAATCGGTTCTCTTGTCCAACCAGCGAACAAGATTCTGGAATTGTTCCTTCGTTAAATTGAATTCCATTATAGTATAGCCGCTACGAACACTTCTCTTAAAAGAAAGTTTGCGCTCCGTACTGACCTGCTGAAAATGAAGATAAAAGGCATCCTCCTGCCCCGACTTCAATTTACAAGCGACAAAAGAGCGCTTTTCCGGAGCCGTCTTTTGCTCCGTTGAAGCCCCTACCGCAAGCGGTACGGCAGGCGTCGATAAAACCACCTTCGGTATAGACTGATCTGGAACATCGTGTAAAGGCACAGACGATGTTTGTGTTAATGATGTTTGTGTTAATGATGTTTCCTTTTTCGGTATTTCCATTTGCGATTGGCCCCTGTTATCGTTCCTCAAGGCCGTTTCTCCTGGAGAACGCCAGACCATCATAAAGACGGGGATCAGACCTAAAAGAAAAAGGGTTGCCGTAACAGTTGAAATAATCGTAACGCGTCTGGGTGTTATTAAGAAAAAACGAAGTCGCGTTAATGGTTTATTTATTGTTCTCTGGTTTATTTTTACCAGAATATCATTGGAAAAACCAGCAGGCAATGTTAGGCGTGGCGTTTTCTGAAATAACTGGTGTATCTGAAGAAAATCATTATAAATAGCGGCCGCCCTCTTGTTGGTTTTCAAGAGAAATACAACCCTGTTCTGCATCGGTTCCGACAATTCACCATCCATGTACAGACTGATTAAACATTCCAAGTCGGTCGTTTTCATAATAACACCTTTTGACCTTCGAGTTTTCCCCGTGAAGTCCCTAAACAATAATCGGTAATAGGCAAATTGGAATTGCCAAAATTTTCATTATTTTGAAGGGACAAAAGAATGGGGGAAACGCCTGACTATGTATTATAAAATGTATTATAAATCGTGACGTTTTCGTTCGATCATCTCCTTCAATGCGATACGAGCGCGATGTAAACGACTTCGCACTGTTCCTACAGGAACATTAAGCGTTTCCGCAATTTCCTCGTAGGACATTCCGTCTATTTCGCGCAGAATGAGAGGGGTCCGATATTCCAAAGGCAGTCGTTCTATCGATTCCCATAGAATACGAGCGTCTTCCTCCTTCGTCGAACGTATGTCCGGTCCGTCTCCCGGATCCGCAAAACATTCGCCGCTCTCCTCCAATATATGTTCCATCGAAACGGTCCGTTTACGCTGACGCAACATCCCAATCGCAATATTATACGCTATTCGATACAACCACGTATAAAAACGACTCGATTGCCGAAAACGCGATAAATTCGCATAGGACTGCATAAAGGTTTCCTGAACGACATCACGTGCTTCCTCCGTATCGTTTACTATATGAAAAACCATATTGTAAAGTCGATCCTGATACCTCTCCACCAAGATTCTAAATGCGTCTTGATTTCCTGCTAGTGTCTGTTCAATCAATTGTTCATCTGACACGTCCGCTCCTGTTACGTTCGACGTTCTCTATTATAAAAAGTTCCCATCATTCCACAAAAAATATCTTCCCGTTCCCAGGATGGACTCTTTTATTGAATGAATTTCGTCTGCAAAACCAATATATTCTTGTTCCAAAAAAAACGCCTGGAAATATTTGAGATCGAATGGGAGGCATACTACCAACGGTGTCTTGTTATCAATCGGCATATACGGAATCGCAGGAATACATTTTTGTCCTTTTAATCCGAATTGCCATTCACTATCTCTATTATATACGGTTTCTGCAAAAATAGAAGGAAAAGAATCATAAAAAAACAGGATCGATTAAATTGAAGGGATCTAACGTTGAAAACAACCGCTTTTGAGGTAATTTTAGCCGATAAAAAGAAATATCAAGCGATAAATATCTCAAAAACAGATAAAAATCAGGGGTAACCATTCACAAACGCTTTTGCAATTATGGATATCACGGATAAACACAGATAGTCTGTCATAAAATACAATATTTTACAATAATAAACGAAACACTTTTATCTATTATAATAAATAATTTTATCATAAAAAAGTTTGTTTGCCAAAAAACTATCCGTGAAAATCAGTGTTATCCGTGGTTTCACTTGTTATCCGTGAACGGTTACAAATCAGGGAGTGTTTTTTCGGATGCTTCGTCCAAGGATTATGGCCTTTTCCTGTTATACTCAAGGCCGTTATAAATCTCTTTTTTCAAAACAGGCGAGACTTCAGTTTTAAAGGAGATAGACGAGACATCGTTCCCGGAAAATGCCGATTTTATAACGATACACCGTTTATCTTGAATAATATTTTTGAATATCTCCCTTGAATTTCACTCTAATACGTTTTGAAATTTCCCGATTCCCCTTCAATTCCATTGGCCTCTCGACCGCCCAAAATGAATATTATTCCCAATTGAAGTCTGTAAACATTGGAGATCTATAATAAAATCTCAAAAATTTTACTAAAAAAGCCATCCGACATATACCTAAAAAAAAGAAGTTAAGCTATACTTGTAAATTATAGACCAGGCCTACAGCATTCGAGACGTCCTCCTGCCAACCTCCCCGAAATCTCGTGTCGATGTTCGATAGAACTGTTTTTCATATACAAAAAGTATTTTAGAGGATATAACCTTTAATCGGATAAAATAAAAATGCAACCCATAGAACGAGTTATCATAGCCATTCGTCAAGAAGAAACAGAGGATGAAGTCCAACTATTGGAGACCACTGCCGGTATTTCCCCTGTCGATTTAGGTGAAATAATGGATTGGGCCCGTGCTCTCTTCCTCCCTACTTCAATCCGTCAACTCGATCCACTCAATCTTGTTTTCTTCATGCTCCCTAGTGGAAACGCCGCTATTGGCCAACTAGTCCCCCAATTGCCGAAGGTATGTGTGTCTTCGGAAAACAACTTGACTTTTTATCTTAAATTTATTATTGCCTCGTCAGATACCTTTCTCGCATTTGGCAATAACCCAACCTTCGTCTTTCAAACTGCCTTGAGTGCCGGTCAACTTCAATATTCACCCAATCATCTCCTGGCTCCAATAGAACTCTGTCCAACTCCGCCCGATCAAGAGAATAATTCCTATCTGGTCGATTCCGATCTGCTTAAAGGATTAACAGTCAATCCGGGAGCCCGGACAATGGCTCTTTTGATTCAATCGGCTTTAGACTCCATTGTGACCTATTTTACCGCGAGTTCTTCCCCTCTTCATCTGATAATGGGACTCTTCAGTCTTCTCCCCATTCACTGGCGTCCTGAATTGAGTTTTTCAGTCGGATTGCAGTTTGGTGGAGAACATTACCTGCGAATCGTTGCACATCATGTACGTTATAAACAATCATTCGAACCCGATCCCAATCTTCCCCTCCTGGAAATTGACCAAATTATCCACCAGGAAGACGATTATGATTTGTATGAAGGATGGGCCCAGTTTGTTCTTCTTGTCCTTCAAAATGATTCCTATTCTTTTTTCAAGGATAAAATCCTTAACGACTATCAAATGCGCAAACATGAAGACAATATCTCCTTCGATAATATTTTAAAAACGGAAGAAATTAATGAATCCGGCTTCGAATGGCTGTATGAACTTCAGTATCTACAGACCCTTGCTCCGGATAATGGAGATAATACAAAACAGAAAAAAGAATACCCACGTCTGGAAACCGATATTTCCTATCCCAATAAAATGCAGGCGGAACTGGAATACGAACAACCATTGACGATCCTGTCCGGAAAAAATGTTCTTTTTTCGCCCTTTCAACGCCTTTACGCCGAATTCCCCGAACGTAAAGCTGACCTGCAACAGCTCGATGCGCTCATTGCACACGTTCTAAAGGATGATTCCAATTCCATAGAAATACTGACTAAATATTGGTATATTTTCAGTTCACAATTTAGCCCGGAAGATCTATGGATCGTTCGCGATGAATATATTCATTTCCTCCAGGAATTATTGTCCTGTGAAAAACGTTTTAGCGACGATTCCTCCATTAAAAAAAATCTCGCGACTCTGGAAATACTCGATTTACTCCTTAATTAATTATTATAGACTATTTTAGTTCTTTTATCCGTATATGGCGAAACTGAACCGGCATCGTATGTCCCAGAAATCCCAGATACCCTTCCTTGTTGTGCAGTCCAGGATGCTCTTTATCGTCCGGCGTCGTTGTGATTCCGGATATATCGGTATCCAATATAACGGTTCCATTTAATGTAACCTTGATTTTCGATCCTTGCGCTTGCACCTCCTGGTCATTCCATTCCCCTACCGGACGAAGATACCCTTTTCGGGCCGCAACTACACCATAAATACTTCCATGGTACTGATAGGGTTTCAAATGTTGTTTTTTATCTCCAGTATCGTCCAATATCTGGATTTCCATGCCTTCATAGGCGGTGTCCTTCTCTATCGACGTCCCTCGAATACCAAGACCGTTATTGCCGTTCGGTACCAATTTGAACTCAAATCGGAATATAAAATCGGAAAATTGCTTGTGATACATCAGGTTACCATAGTTTTTTGGCCCCTCCACAAAAGAAAGAACTCCGTCCGGACGAACTTCATATAAATCGGTTCGTCCCACCCAACCATCAAGATTTTTACCATTGAACAAGGAAACAAATCCCTCTTCCTGACCATTGGCAAAAGTGGATACAATAAAAAGAACGACTATCATCGTTATAATTCTGATATTTTTCATAGCTATACCTTTAATGTTGTAAAATTTCACTTAAAATAAATAAATACCGAAGATTACCCAATCCCACGATCTGTATCTGCGGAATATTTTTGAAATAATGAAAGGCCAACGATTATCAAATAACAATGGGACCTTTCATTCCGATATTGTCTTTAAAAAAACTGTAACCGTTCACGGATATAAAGTGAAACCATAGATAACACTGATTTTCACAGATAGTTTTTTGACAAACAAACTTTTTTATGATAAAATTATTTATGATAATAGATAAAAATGTTTCGTTTGTTATTGTAAAATATTGTATTTTACAGCAGACTATCTCTGTTTATCCGTGATATCCGTGGTTCAAAAATCGTTCGTGAATGGTTACAAAAAACTTTTTCAGGGATACAGGATCATCGTCTGTACCTGTAAATTGATCCCATAAATACCATTCTTTTGCCATAATTACGCGGTATTAAAGTTTCCATCCGTTATAATAGGGCTGGGAGATTAATTTTTCCGCTTCCGGATTATTGGCGATTTTCAGGGAGACCGGATTGAAATCAACCGGTTTTCCGGTCTGTAGAGCGAGGTTCCCCAGGAGGACAAATTCGGTAACAGGAACAGCGAAGTCGAAGTTTGCGGTTGCTGGCTGTCCACCTTTACAGGCTTCCAACCATTCGGGAAAGACACCACCACGGCGCTGGAGTGTTTTAGGCGTATTTTTGAATTTTTCGGCACGAGCCGGGTCAAGAATTTTATCTTCCAGCATGATACCTTCGGTTCCAATATAGAGCACACCTTCGGCGGGGAGATTTTGACTTCCCATTGAACGGGGAACGGACGGTTTGAGTCCGCCATCGTACCAGACAAACCGAATTTCCGGATAATCGTTACAAGCCGGGTAGTCATAGGTAACAATACAGCCGAGTGGATAGGCAACCGCGTGTTTTCGTGTCGAAGAGGCGGTAATTCGGGTTGGATATTTGAGATTGAAGATACGGTAGGGGAGATTGGCCCTATGGCAGCCCATATCACCAAGAGATCCGGTTCCGAAATCGGTCCAACCACGGAAATTAAAGGGGTGATAGACTCCCCAGCTCCCCCAATTGGCACAAGCCATATTCGGTAACGGACTATCCTTCGGCCATTGATCGGCGAAAGGACGATCCTGGGCGGGACCAAGCCAGGCCTTCCAATCGAAGGTGGCGGGAATCGGACTGGTAAAGTTCGGAGGAGTCGTCATACCCTGTGGCCAAACTGGACGTGCCGACCATGCGTGAATTTCCCGTATTTCACCAATAGCTCCCGCCTGAATCAACTCCATTGTACGACAGGCCTGGTCACTGGCATTGGACTGCATGGTGACTTGAGTAGCAACCCCGGCATCCTTGGCCGTCCTGGCTACAAGTCTGCATTCTTCTATCGTTCGGGTCAATGGCTTGACGCAACACAAATGTTTTTTCGCTCGAAGAGCCGCCAACGAAATTATAGCGTGACTATGGTCCGGGGTACCACAATAGACAGCATCGATTTTATCCTTTTCGCGATCAATTAGTTCGCGAAAATCATGATATTTTCGGGCCTGCGGATAGAGTTTATAGGTCTTTTCCGCATGTCGATCATCTACGTCACAGAGTGCGACAATCTGGAAACCAACATCACCCGCCTGTTTTAATTGGGAATGACCGATTCCTCCGATTCCGATGCCGGCTAGTGTGATTTTTTCACTGGGTGGGGTCTGACCTTCTCCGCCTAGAACATTACGCGGAACAAGTGTCGGTACGGTCAAAAGACCGGCTCCGAATGTCATTGTGTACTTCAGCATTTCACGACGTGTTGTCACCTTTTTCATTCAATTGACTCCTTAATTGTGGGTATGGTCCACTCCTGTAATAAATAATTTATTTGTAACGGCGGATAATAGAGATTTTCGAAAATAACCTTGTGACTATTTCCGTTTTTGTGTAAAATTATTACCAAAAATAGTAACCGTTCACGGATATAAAGTGAAACCACGGATAACACTCGTTTTCACGGATAGTTTTTTGGCAAACAAACTTTTTTATGATAAAATTATTTATGATAATAGATAAAAATGTTTCGTTTGTTATTGTAAAATATTGTATTTTACGACAGACTATCCGTGATATCCGTAATTCCAAAATCGTTCGTGAATGGTTATCCAAAAATATATCTTCCGTAAACCTGTTCTGTTTTATCCATGGTTAAAAAATGTATCTTCTTTACATTGGGGTAACTGCCATACGGTTATTTTGGTATATTTTTAAAACACCTCTTTAAAAAGTGTTCCTGATTTATTATAATCGATTATTTAAGACATTACAACAAGATAAAAGCCCTGAAAGAAAGAATTTGGATAGAACAAAATGAAGCGGCGTGAATTTTTAAAAGCGACTGGAATGGGAAGTGTATTATTAACAGGGGGAATTATCGTTGGTCAACAAAAAACCGTTCAGACCACCGAAACGCAGAAGTCAGGAGAGACACTTTTAGAACCGGCTCGACACGTTCCCATTGTGGATCATGCGGATATAATTGTCTGTGGAGGAGGTCCTGCGGGAATCGGAGCTGCCATATCGGCGGCACGAACAGGGGCCCGAACAATCCTTTTGGAATCTGCCGGATGCCTGGGAGGTGTCTGGACCGCCGGAGCCATTTGCTGTATCCTTGACAGCGGTTTCAAGGAAGGTATTATGAAGGAGATTCATCATGCCCTCAATAAAGATAAAAAATACGACTCCATTTATGACCCGGAATCAATGAAGTATCTTCTGGAAAATAAATGTCTTGATGCCGGCGTTTCCTTTCAAATGTATACAATGGTCTCGGGAGTCGTTCAAGATGCCGATAATCGAATAATCGCTGTTGTTACCGAATCGAAGTCGGGTCGTCAGGCGTTTTGCGGAAAAATGTTCATCGACTGTACCGGAGACGGTGACCTGGGAGCCTTGAGTGGTTGCGGCTTTGATTGGGGGAACCCGAAGGACGGTCACTGTCAGCCCATGTCCCTCATGGCGATTTTAACCGGACTGGATGCGAGTGCTTTAGACAATTTCTATCAAAAAGACGCTAAAACAGACCATCGAATCGTTTTACGCAATGAACTCAAACGAATCGGCATTATACCTTCCTATGGATTGCCGACATTATATCAAATTCAGGATAATATATATGCGTTTATGGGCAATCATGAATTTGACGTTCAAGGAATATCGGCATCGGATCTGACTCGGGCCACTGTACAGGCGCGCCGTGAATTACATCAAATGGTCGACGGATTACGTAATTCGGGTGGAATATGGTCCCAACTGCGTATTGTTACGACGGCGGAACGAATTGGTGTTCGGGAAGGACGCCGCCTTCATGGCCTTTACACGATTACAGAAGAGGATCTTTTAGTCGGTCGAAAACATGAAGACGCCGTATGTCGGGTCAGATATCCCGTCGACGTTCATGCGCCACACCAAACAGAAAATGGACTGTCCGACTTCCGAAAGGCTGAACCCTATGATATCCCACTTCGCGCTCTCATTGCCCGCGATATTCCCAATTTGTTTATGGCCGGTCGTTGTATTAGTGGCGATTTTACTGCCCATTCCAGCTATCGTGTTACCGGAAACGCTGTTCCCATGGGAGAAGCTGTCGGTCGTGAAGCGGCAAAACGTACAGGCTATAAAATATAATTCGCAAACAAAAGATATTATGTAAAATTTACTGAATATCATAGACAGGTTAACAGACATCATACATGCATTCGCGTACAACATGAAAACTATAGACACATGATGCAGTTTATTATAAATAATATGATGCCTACATGATACAATATGTAGATAAATGGATACAATACACATGTTATTAGATACATGATGCAGTTTATAAAGAACAACATGATGTCTAAATGTTGCAACATGTAGATATATGGATACAACATACAGGTTATTAGATACACGATGCAGTTTATTAAGAACAACATGAAGACTACAGGATACAACATACAGGTTATTAGATACATGATGCAGTTTATTAAGAATTACATGAAGACTTCAGGATATAATATGTAGATATATGGATACAATATACAGGTTATTAGATATATGATGCAGTTTGTTAAGAACAACACGAAGACTACTGGATACAACATACAGATTATTAGATACATGTTGTAGTTTATTATAAATAATATGATGTCTTTATGATACAATATGTAGATAAATGGATACAATATACAGGTTATTAGATACATGATGCTGTTTATTAAGAACAACATGAAGACTACAGGATATAATATGTAGATATATGGATACAACACACAGGTTATTAGATACATGATGCAGATTATTAAGAATAACATGACGACTACAGGATATAATATGTAGATAAATGGATACAATATACAGGTTATTAGATACATGATATAGTTTATTGAGAATAACATGAAGACTGGAGATACAACATGAAGACTATAAATACAAAATACAGGCCACGGGGAACAAAATACAGGCCACAGGAAACAAAGTTTACACCAGAAGAAAAAGAAAAAGAAGAAAAAAAAAAGAAAAAGCCCCCAGGGTGGGACATATTTTACATTCAGGAAAATGATACCATTGTTCTAACAATATTAGCAACCGGATTTTTTTTGTTTGGTCTTTTTTGTAGTCCGTCAGGGGCCTTTTGGGCGTCCGCAAATGACTCCTCTTTTTTAGAGGAGAATTACATTATCACTTCGGAAGACTCCTATCTCTATCAGATCGACCTAAATCAGGCAACCGTTCCCGAACTCCTGATTCTGCCAAAAATTGGCGAAGCAACGGCTCTCAAAATTATTGCCCGGAGAAATGAAAAAGGAGGTTTCACCTCCCCAGAGGAAATTAAGGAAGTTCACGGAATTGGCAAAAAAACATATCAAATATTGCGCCCCTATTTAATCATTAAAAATTAATGGGTCAATCTTGAAATAGAGGGGATCTGTAATGTATACATTAGGACGTTATAAATTCGGCATTTCCCGGGAGCGCGGACGCCATGCCTGACGGCAGACAGGTCTCGTCCGCATCCTCCAAAACAGGCGTCTCGCCTGTTTTGAAAATCAGACTTTTATAACGACCTTGAGTATATTATAATAAATAATTTTATCAAAAAAATGTTTGTTTGCCAAAAAACTATCCGTGAAAATCAGTGTTATCCATTGTTTCACTTTATATCCATGGTTTACTTTATATCCATGGTTTCACTTTATATCCGTGAACGGGTACCCGATATCAACCCGGACAAGGAAGTTTGGGTACAAGGACATTATGGAGGATCCGGATTCCTGGATCTGTACTTTATCTTCGGTACAGGTATTGTAAAGTCAATGAATATTCTATAAAATGTAACAAATTCTGCTCTTCTTCTTAAAACATAATTATCCATATTACCATAATTTCCTATTTTATATTATTTATATACAAAATTAACTTGAAATTATTTTTTTATAATATTAATAGTTCTATACATTTTTGGTGTTGACTTTCATTTTGATTTGATTAAACTTTATTATATATTGTTTAAACGTTTATTGGGGGAAAATGTGATCAAAAGCAATTGCTGTCATCATCTGTAATTTATTCCTAATAAATTTGTACATTAATTAATCTTTATGAGGAAAAGAAAATGAAATGTTGTACTATTGAATCCTGGGGAGAAAATAGAAAAAGTCAGCGAGGTTTTACCCTTGTTGAACTCCTCGTTGTTATTGCTATTATTGGTATTCTAATTGCGTTGCTTCTTCCCGCAGTTCAGGCCAGGGCTGACGCACCATTTTAGGAAAAATAGGTTAGGAATTAGAGAATTTGGGC
>CAYUAP010000154.1:0-11030 GCA_964442735.1 uncultured Planctomycetaceae bacterium
CATAAAAAAGTTTGTTTGCCAAAAAACTATCCGTGAAAATCAGTGTTATCCGTGTTTTCACATTATATCCGTGAATGGTTACAAAAAATATAAACAAAAAAAGGATAAACTCCAATGACGAAGTAAAAAATTGCACCGTTTTCAACATAGAGTCGGAATCCACAACACGACATTTGTTCATCCATTAGGGAGGGCAATTTTAGGAACAGCAGAAGATCAACAATGTTCAAACAATATGAGACACAAAAAAACCGTGCACGTTTGAGCGGTGAAACTAAACGTACACGGAAGGCCCAAACATGAAGCGCGATCTCCAAGTTTGATTTTGTAATTATACATCATTGTCAAAAATGGTCAATAACCATACAATATAATAACTATAATCAAACATACCATACATTTGACAAAATGTATGGTTTTTTTGGAGTTTCTATAATACAAGAGAGTTACTATACTCAAGGTCTTTATAAAACAGACTTCTTTTACTCTTGTTTTGTGTTAATATCTTTCCTGTTTTTTCACCCTGCCTATGAAGGCAGGAAACCAGTTGAAAAACCTACTGAAAACGAATGCTTCGTCTATATGTTCTATTTTTTCCATATCTCCTGTATTTACTGCATCGTCTACATCTTCTATATGTATAATATCGTCTACATCGTCTATAACATCTACATTATCCATATTATCCATATCTTCTACATTGTACATATCATTCATATCGTCTACATCGTCTACATTTACTATATTTTCTACATCGTCAATATGGTCCATTTTATCTACATTATCTACATCGCCCATATCGTCTACATCGTCTGCGTCTACCATATAATCTACATCGTCTATACTGTCCATATCGTCTACATCGTCTACATTTACCATATATTCTACATCGTCTACATCTCCGACATCTTCTTCATCGCCAGCATCTTCTGTTTTTTCAATTTTTCTGTTTTTTCAATTGTTTCTATATGACCTATATCTTCCGTAATTTGCGATACTTCCTAATGTCGATTGAATGTAAAATCCGTATTTGAGGAGTATTTCAAAGAAAAATTTCTTTGAAGGTCACTTTCCTTCTGTTCCTACACTCCTTTTTCGTTTATAATACAGAAATAGTGGAAAAAGCCAGGTTTCTGATTTTGCTGTAAAATTGCAGGCTTTTTTAGAAGTTACCCGAAGTCAATATACTCAAGGCCGTTTTAAATTCCCTTTTTTCAAGACAGGTTGGACGTCTGTCTTGGAAAATGTGGACGTCTGTCTTGGAAAATGCGGATGAAGCGTCCAAATACCAGGAAAAACAGTATTGTAACGTCTTGACGTATAGAATTTTGACAGTTTTGTAACAGATTGTAACTGTTTTGTAACAGATTGTAACAGAATCGTAACTGTTTTGTAACAGTTTTGTAATAGATTGTAACAGAATCGTAACTGTTTTGTAACAGATTTGTAACAGATTTGTAACAGTTTTGTAGCAGATTCGTGATAACGGGTATTGGACGTTCCTAACCATTGGTAAAGAGAATCATGAAAATTGAGAGTGTTTGTGACTATAAGGCGATGAGCAGTGTCGGTGCCTCGATTCTATTCGACGCAGCGATGACGAAAATTTCAAGAGGACAACCATTCAATATGGGTTTGGCCACAGGTAATACGATGATAACTCTCTATGAAGAGTTGGCGGCAAAGTTTAATATTGCCCGGGCGGACCTTTCTTTATTGAGTACGTGGAATCTTGATGAATATGCTTCGACGGAAAATACCGCAGTACCCCATGATCATCCGCTCAGTTACTGGCGGTATATGCACGAGAATTTTTTCAGACGTTTTGCCCCTGATCTTGGGTTTAAGGAACAGAACGCGCACTTTCCCAATCCGGCAGATCCCTCTGATATTGATATGGCGCTTGCTGCGGTCGGTGGTATCGACATTCAACTGCTCGGAATTGGATTCAATGGCCATATAGCCTTTAACGAGCCTATGTGTGAAAATGAAATCTCGGTTGAGGATTTCGGTAATTTACCGACTCGCGTACTACCACTTAAGGAGGAAACAATCGAGCAGAATACAAGGCTTACTGCGAATGGAGATCGGAGTCTCATGCCGCGTTTTGCCGCTACTCTTGGAATGCGTCCTATTCTCCACGCGAAACAATGCCTTTTACTTGCCTGTTTCCCGGAACAGGAATCTCCTCTGATTAAAATGATTGGTGGGAAGAAGGCAACTCCTCTGTTGCCCGCGTCTTATTTGCTCTTTCATTCCGATAGTCGTGTGATTTATACGGCAGATTGTATCAATCTTGGAGATGTACTTTGAGTTTAATTATTAAAAATTGCAGACTTGTCTCTCCCGGCATTGACCGTGCCTGGTGCTCGTTGCGTACAGAAGCCGATCGGATTACTGATGTCAGTGAAGAAATTACAGATACGAACTCCGAGGAGGTGATCGAAGGCCAGGGACTAATTGCTATGCCTGGTTTTATTGACATACATTCCCATGGACGTTCCAACTTTGATTTTTGCGATGCGACCCAGAAAGCGTTACAGACAATTGGACATGATAAACTTCAGGACGGAGTAACAGGATTTTTTGTAACAACGCTAACAGTTTCCGTGGACACACTGCGCAAGGTATGTCGGGAATCTGCGGCGTATGCACGTAATTCGGAATCTGGCGCAACCATGCTCGGCGTTCATTTGGAGGGACCTTTTATCAATCCGGAATGTGTCGGGGCGCAGAATCCTGAATATTTACTGGAGCCGGACATAAAGTTAGTGGACGAACTTAATGCGATTGTCCCCATAAAGAAGGTCTCCTATTCACCGGAACTTCCGGGGGGAATGGAATTTACGCGCGAACTTGTCAAACGGGGTATTGTCGCTTCGGCGGCGCACACCTCTGCCGACTACGATTGTTTTCAGGAAGCTCGTGCGGCGGGTCTTAATCATATTACCCATTTTTGCTGTATGATAACGCCTATGCACCATCTGCGTTTTGGAATGGTGGGCGGTGGACTGCTGGCCGGGAATGTCTTCGTTGAAATAATTTGCGACGGCGTTCATTTAGTTGATCCGATGATAGAACTGATAGCTCGAATGAAAGGTCCGGAACGTGTTATGTTGATTACGGACTCTATGAGGGCTGCCGGATGTTCTGATGGTGACTATTCGATTGGGGGACTTCCTGTACATGTTGCAAACGGATGCGCGAAACTCTTGACGGGCCAAATCGCCGGATCGACTCTTGTCTTCCATAAAGGCTTTCAGAGATATGTCCGTACCTCGGGTCTTCCTCTTTGCGAGGCGGTACGGGCAACGAGTCTTAATCAGGCACAGAGCCTTGGAATTTCAGATCGGGGACGTTTACAGAACGGTTTTATTGCGGACATTGTTCTGATGAACGGAAAACTTGAACCACAAGTCACTATTGTTGATGGCAAGGTCAAATGGCGTAAAATGAAGTAAAAGTACCTATAGAATTAAAGGGGAATAGCATTATGAAGAAAGTTGTTATCGTTGGATTTGGATTCATGGGCCGGATGCACTATGGATGTTGGAAAAAAACCAAGGGAGCTAAAGTATATGCGATATGTGATTGTAATCTTGCACAACTAAAACAGACGACTGCCGGGAATCTGCCCGGGGCTGACAAGACGACCGATTTTTCGGGGGTCGAGGTTTTTGAGGATTATGATACAATGCTTCAGACGGGTGGTTTTGATATCGTTGACATTACCCTTCCGACGCCATTACATTCCGTGATGTGTCAGAAGGCGTTAAATGCCGGATTCAATGTCCTTTGTGAAAAGCCCATGGCGCTAACTCTGAAGGATTGTGATGCCATGCTTGCGGCAGCGAAAAAGGCCGGGGGAAAATTCCTGATTGCGCAATGCCTTCGATTTTGGCCGGAATATGTGTATATTAAGCAGTTAATTGATTCCGGTCGTTATGGCGAGGTGACGGCGGCCGATTTCTCCCGCTATGCCGCCGCGCCAGGACGTGATTCCGCCGGAAAATCCTGGTTCTTGGACGAGTCAAAGTCGGGCGGTGTTATACTTGATCTTCATCTGCATGACGCCGACATGGTGAACTTCCTGTTCGGGTTACCCAAAACGGTAACGAGTCGATCTCATATTAGCCGGAATGGTTTGACCGATCATCTTTCAACAATCTACGGTTTCTCCAACAAGGTCGTTACTTCCAGTGTTAGTTGGGCTATGCCTGCAAATTATTTATTTGGATCCGAGATAAAAGTGGTATTCGAAAATGCGGTTGCGGTAATGAACAGCAAGGCGAACCAACCGCTAACAATTTATCCTGTCAAGGGAAAACCATTTGAGCCAAAGTTACAAAAAGCCTCGGGCTACGAGGCGGAAATTCAGTATTTCCTGTCGCTTGTCAATGGTACCGCAAAAACAGTCCCCCTGACGCCGGAAGATGCACGTTCTTCCATACTCCTTGTTTGCGCGGAACGGCGCAGTGCAATCACCAATCGTACCGTGGCATTAACAAAAAGGTAATTTGATATGACTCCGGAAATAAAATCAGACAAATATAAATGGATTCTTTTGGGACTTGTGTGGGTAACGTATTTCCTTCAACAGGGAACGCGTCAAATGTACTACGCGATGCTTCCGCAGATTAAGATGGATTTTCTCCAGAACGGGGTAACGGACTATCAGCTTGGTTTGATCGGAAGTATCTTCGTATTCGTGTATGGATTATCGGTTCCGTTCGCGGGAATTGCGGCGGACCTTTTTCGACGCAAATGGGTTTTAGTCCTTGGTACATTGCTGTTTTCGGTCGGTATCTTTACTTCCGGCTTTGCGACGACTATTGGGGTACTGATTATTACGTATAGTATTTTAAACGCAATTGGGCAGTGTATGATTCCATCGCCATCAACCTCCCTGATAGCGCAGTTCCACACGGATACTCGATCCACCGCTCTGTCGATTTACCAGATGGCGCTGTACATTGGTATCGTGATTTGCAGTTGTACTTCGGGTTGGGTTAGCGGACTTGGACAAGGGAGTTGGCGATGGGCATTTTTATTTTTTGGCGCCTTCGGAATAATCTGGTTTTTTGTACTCTTCTTTTTTTTACGTGATACACCTTCGGTTGTTAAACCTGTACAGAATAATGAAACCATCAAGAAGGCAACTTTTAAGGATGCCGTTCTTGCGGTTGTCTCAAAACCGTCGGTTATTTTCATGACGCTGGCCTTTGGAATGTGTCTCTATGGTGCCAACGGTTATAAAGCATGGATGACGACCTATCTTAAAGACACGTTCACGACATTGACGCCGGCAACAGCGGCGTTTCATGCGGTATTCTGGTTTTATGCCGGGGCTCTGGTCGGAATCGCAGGGGCAAGTCGCATTTCCGACCGTGTCGCCAAAAAACGTCCTGCTTTTCGGATGGAAATGAACCTCATCGGACTCGCTCTCGGCGCTCCTTTTGTCTTGTTGGTGGTTCACCTTCCCGGATTGGTTGCGTGTTGTGCCGCTTTATTTCTCTACGGTATGGCACAGGGAATATACGATTCCAATTTCTTCGCCGCTCTTTACGATGTTGTTGAACCGCGATTTCATGCTGCCGCAACAGGCATATTCTGCTGTGGGGCCTTCATGATCGGGGCGTTTGCGCCCGCTATTCTCGGCTTAATGAGTCAGTATCTCTCCATGAAAGCGGGATTCTCGTCTCTAGCCGTTTTTTATCTCCTTGGCGCTGCTTTTATCGCAATTGCCCGTATTTTCTGTTTGAAGAAAGATTTCATTAGGTAATCTCCTGCACTCTTTTACTGTTCGACTATGGCCGGGTTTCCGGCTGTGCCTTCTGACCCGCCTTGTCTTTAGAGATCTTTTGAAGACTGTATGTTTACAATATTTCCTTCTGTTCACAGGAGGATGCAATAAAATCTGTTGTCTTGACAGACTGGACTGTAACGCAAACGTCGCGTCTGTATCTTCCCAAACAGACGGCCCGTCTGTTTTAAAAATTTTTTTAATGGCCTTGAATATAAACATTTAAAGACAATAACATTTACAACACGTATCATATTTATAAAGTAAAGTGTTGGCACAATAAAGTATTGGCATTATGATATTTGGCATTATGATATTTGGCATTATAATATTTGACATTATGATATTTGGCATTATAATATGCTGTCATAATAAAGTATTGCAATGATAATATTATCGGTTATGTTTCCGTGGCAGGAAGTAAAAATTTTTTAAATATTACGAAAATATCAAAGCGAGAATATCAATCTTTTGAAAATTTTCTGTTGAATTCATTGACACCGTTATTATTTTTAATACACTATAGCTATTGGTTACGAAACCTTTAAATCAGGAGATAACTATTGCATGGATGTCTCGTTCCCATCCACAAAAACGGACGTCCATCCCTTTTTTGGTGGGGAGGAACAGAAGGATTGACGCGTTATAAACGAAGGGTGTCCTGTGGTGTTCCTTTTTATTAGAATATTTTCTGCAAAATTTAAATGTAAAACAGAAAGACAAAACAATGAAACAAAAAGTTTTCCTTGCATTGCTTTTCACACTCTTTTTCTGCGGAAATGTCGTCTGTACATTTGCGGAAGGACCACGACCGACTTGGACAATAATCTTTTATGGACATGGTGATCACAATCTAACCGATTCACTTGTGATGGATGTTGAAAAAATCGAATCGGTCGGCAGTTCAGAAACGTTTAGAATCGTCGGTCAGCTTGACTTTAATGCGTCTTCGAAAAAAGACAACGAGGAGGCAGGCCTTCCGAAGGAACTATCCCGCGGGGGGACACGACTCCTTTTCACCACCTCTCAAGATGAAGATCATGTCAAAAGTCGAGCAATCGAACGTCTTGAAGAACAAAATTCGGACGATCCGGCAACAGTTGAAGCGTTTGTTTCCTGGGCCATGTCAAAATATCCGGCAGATCGTTACGCGGTTATTTTTTGGGACCATGGTGGACAATGGGAAGGGTTCGGAGGTGATTCCCAGGACGGAACAGTCGATGACCCTGGTGAATTGACGCCTGCACAAATTCGACAGGCACTCGTCAATGCCATGAAGCGTCATCAGGTAGAAAAGTTTGATTTTATCGCCTTCGATACCTGTCTAATGGGTGGTATCGAAGTCCTGGAATCCTTTTATGGGATCTGCGATTATTTTATTGCGTGTCCGGAGATCGATTACGGGTCCGGCTGGAATTACAAGGAAGCGTTCGGTTGGCTCAAGGAACATCCGAATGCCTCCATGCGCGACTTCGCCGAAAAGGAAGTCGCCTCCTGGCGTAAACTACACCTGATCGACGAAAATGATTCCGATCTGATGCTCGCTGCACATGCCGCCTATGATATGAGTCAATTTCCGAAAGTACGGGATGCGTTTGTCTCCTTCTGTCATTCACTCATTTCTGAAGTCTCGCCCGACAATCTCCTGATTCCGAAAATGCGCCGAAAAACAGTGGAATACGGTATTAGTACTTCCGGCGACGATGATGATGATAATGACGATGACAATGACAATGCGGAAGACAATGCAGATGACAATGCGGAAGACAATGCAGATGACAATGCGGAAGATAGTATAGATAACACTGATAATAGCAATAAATCAGATAAAACTGATGACGATAACACCAGTGACGATAGCACCAGCGACGATAAAGATAGCAGTGATAGCAGTGATAGCAGTGACGATACAGATGGAGATGGCGATCCGATTTCATATATTGATCTTGGAGGATTTGCGCGTGGTTTTTTCAATTCTCCGGAAACGCCAGCCGAACTAAAGACAGCAGCCGGACAACTGGTCGATGCCATTGAAAAACTGGTTGTTGCCAAGGCCATAGGCGTCGATAAATATGGTGCGTCCGGACTTTCTATCTGGTATCCTGTTATGCCGGAATATGGCGATCCGGACGATGTGGACTGGGAGAAAAAAGAAATGAAGCGGCAATTCATACAATACCGCAAACTCCCCTTGTTTCGACATCTTCCCTGGCCTGATTATTTGAAGAAAATTTGGACATCTCGAACGCGATTTAATAAAGATACGGTTATACGAGATCTGACGAAGGACGATTTCAAACTTCAATCGGGTCAACTTCTGGAGACCTCCATTCAGATAACCGAAGGGCCCGGAGCGTATCTTCTGCACGGTTCTCTAATCGACTATTCCTACGGTAAAGAAGACGAATACGCCTATATCGGTGAAGTTCTTCTAAAGGAACTCAACGGGAAGGGAACCTACCCGTTGCACTGGAAGCCCGGTGTTTTGGCCGTTAAACTTTCCGACGAGGATTATATTCCACTCTGTGCATATCCAAAAGATCCCTCGGGAATATTATGGACGGCAACCGTTCGCTATAAAGCCCCGGGCAAAACAAAGTCGGAAACAGGTACCATGTTCATCCTGCTGAAAGATCGAAAACCACGTGTTGTCGCTTTACTTCGTGCGGATGACGATCTATCCCCTACTCCGATTAATGTCAAAACAGGAGCACGGATTACGCCCCTTTTCGATGTCGAAACCCGTATCGGTGATGATCGCAACAAATGGAAATCGGATCTGCATCCGGCACCAAAAAGTTTTACGATCTCAACTGAAGGTCTTGCCGGTATCACCGTCGATTATGTTTCTCTCAAGGAAGGTGATTATCTTCTGGAACTCATCGTCGAAGACGTTGACGGGTATTACAGTGATGTAACGGAGACGGATGTCAAAATAAAAAATGCCAAAAAGAAATAACGTCCTGTCGCCTCTCCAAACCATTTAAAATTGATGTTCATTTAAATTCACCAAAGGAGTATGTTTATGAAAAAAAATTATTTTGTGATTCAAGTTGTGTTTCTGTTCCTGATTCTTTTGTCTTCGTCGTTGTCATACGCCACCGAAGACTGCAAGGCAATCGCGCCTGATCGATTCCTAACGTTTTCCGCCAAACTAAAATTACCCGGATATAATGTTGACAAAGATCAGATCGTTACCTATAAATCGCCCAAAGGTCATATAATTACCCTAGCCTATAAAAATGGCGCTATTATCCAACAAATGCCCTATCAGGATATAGACAGTGTGTTTATAGAGCCCTGGAAAAAAATTGTCAAATATAAATTATATCATATCGGTAACGATTCCTTTATTGTTTCGTCCTTTTATGTCGGACGTAAATTCAATGGCGAGAAGTTCGCACACTGGCTCAAGGAAACTCCCGTTGATTTTGACGCTTTTCTCGCCCTAAAAGCAACTCCAACAACACAACAGAACAAAAAAACCGATCCCGTAACTCAAAAGAAGGAAGAAGTTGTCACTCCGCCTCAAAACAATACCGTAAAAAACAGTCATCATTCAACGACAACAACAACGACACGGACTACAACACGGATCTATAAAACGGTCCAATCCAGAACCGTTGTGATTCCTCCGCCTGTTAATTATGTTCCCATCGTTTATGGACGTGTCCCTTTTTTTGTTGTCGGACTGATCACTGGATATGTCATTCGTGAATATGTTTGGCCCTGGCCTCCATATCCTTTCGATGATCCCATTTATTGGGCCTCTGACAATGATTTAAGTATTCTCGTAAATGACTATGACGATTATATTTACGATGAAGATGAATTCGACCCGGATGATTATATTGATTCAAAGAACGATAATTCCAAGGATGACGATTCCAAAGATGACAATGCCAAGGATGATGATTCCAAGGATGACGATTCAAAAGATGACAATGCCAAGGATGATGATTCCAAGAATGACGATTCAAAAGACGATAATGTCAAGGATGATGATTCCAAGGATGACGATTCAAAAGATGACAATGTCAAGGATGATGATTCCAAGGATGACGATTCAAAAGATGACGATTCAAAAGATGATAACAATTCCATGGACGATGATAATTCCAATGATGGAGGAAACGATGATAACTCCAACGATGATAACTCCAACGATGATAACTCCAATGATGGAGGAAACGACGACAACAACGACAGTCCAAGTGAAAATGATTCCATTAGTAGTGAATACTAATACTCGTAATTTACAGGCCTTGAAATTTCCGGTTCATCACAATCCTCCAGACAGGTAAAGATACCTGTTTGAAGACGGACGAGATGTCCGGATAGCAGTCTATTCCCATATTATACTGTATGACGTTATAAATTTGGCATTTCCGGGGAGCGCGGACGCCATGCCTGACGGCAGGCAGGTCTCGTCCACAACCTCTAAAACAGGCATCTCGCCTGTTTTAAAAAAAGGATTTATAACGACATAGAGTATGGTATCTGTTCACAAATATAAAGTGAAACCATGGATAACACTAATTTTCACGGATAGCTTTTTGGTAAACAAACTTTTTTATGATAAAATTATTTATTATCATAGATAAAAATGTTTCGTTTGTTATTGTAAAATTTTGTTATTGTAAAATATTGTATTTACGGCAGACTACCTCTGTTTATCGTGATATCCGTGGTTCCAAATTTGGTCTGTCATTTAATCATGGCCTGTCGTTTAATCACGGCTTGTCGTTTAATATTGGCGTGTATTTAATGTTGTGATTAATATGGGAGATTACTTGTCGAGCAGAATAGTTATTGATTTCCGGAGCTTTTTTTAGAATATCCAGTACATTTCAAAAAGGGGGTATTCCCAATATGTTCTACAATCACATTACTTAACCTATTTTTTGTAATTATAACATTTTATAAAAAAAAGAAAAAAATCGAAAATATTTTTACTTTTCTTCGATCCTACCTCTTGTCATAATGACAAAATTTTTTAAGATTATATATATTGTTTATTGAGGCCAGGATCTAATTTGAGACCTTGATAAAACTGCTAAAGTAGAACATTTTTACAAAAGGTATTAACATGAAAAAGTTTTTAGTTCTTTCTCTCGTTGTTTTAAGCGTTAGTTGCTTCGCCGTAATGGGATGCAAAAAAGCTGAAAAAGCTCCGGCCCCAGGCGCCAAACCAGCCGCAGGTGCTGCAGACACAGCCAAACCAGCC
>CAYUAP010000155.1:0-10997 GCA_964442735.1 uncultured Planctomycetaceae bacterium
CGAACGATTTTGGAACCACGGATATCACGGCTAAACACAGATAGTCTGTCGTAAAAAACAATATTTTACAATAATAAACGAAACATTTATATCTATGATAATAAATAATTTATAACCATTCACGAACGATTTTGGAACCACGGATATCACGGATAAACACAGATAGTCTGTCGTAAAAAACAATATTTTACAATATCAAACTAAACATTTTTATCTATGATCATAAATAATTTTATCATAAAAAAGTTTGTTTGCGAAAAAACTATCCGTGAAAATCAGCGTTATCCGTGATTTCGCTTTATATTCGTGATTTCGTTTTATATCCGTGAATGGTTACAGTTCCAAAATAGACCGGTTACAGTTCTGCAATATCGGTATTCTGATATTACCAGCCCCCACGGCAGATCCATGGAGGCCATTTACAGATTCCCGGAATAAAGACCCTCAATAGATTACATAAAATCCCATCCAATATTGGGAATAGCGATTTTATATTGACCTTTATCGTTTGGCAATGTTGGCGGTACGGCATCCCAAGCATAGGAATCGGGCTTCTTTTCTTCATAGGCGAGCGCTTCCTCCCAGGTAATTCGTTTACCGGTATAGGCGGCTAGTTTTCCCATAATACAGGTCATAGTCGAATTAGCCATATAATGACCATTATTGACATAGACATTACCTCCACTTCGAATAGCGTCCAGAAGAACTTTATGTTCCAACTGATTGGCCGAAATAGTTTCCTTTTTCGGTTCAAATGGATGTGCTCCGGTAATACCACTTCCCGGAAGCCAGGTTGCCTTGAGAGCCGCCTGACCTTCCGCCCCATAGACATATGCGGCGGCATCGGACCAAGCACCGGGAACCTGACGGGAATAGGCCTGAAGAAAACTTCCATCCTCGAATTCGAAGGTGTTACTCATAGCGTCATACATATCACCCGTATCGGCACCACGTCGTGCCAGACGACCTCCCATACCAATCGCTGCCACTGGTTGCGGATCTCCCATTGCCCATAACGCCAGATCAATCTGATGAATTGTAACATCGTTAATATATTCACTAGCAATCCAATTGAAATTAACCCAGTTTCGCATCTGATATTTCATTTCTGTATCGCCTTCGACACGAGGTCGGCACCAGAGCTGGCCTCCCATTCGATGCGCGCGAGCGCTAATGACCTTGCCGATCGCCCCTTCATGAATCCGTTTGATAATCTCCATAACCGGTTCATGATATCGATTGACCAGTCCGGAAACCAAATTGAGTTTCTTCTTTCGTGCCTCTTCCGCAGCGGCCATGACCATTCGAATACCTGCACCGTCAATGGCAACCGGTTTCTCCGCGAAAACATGTTTACCTGCCGCTATCGCGTCACGAAGTGTTACCGGACGAAAATGTTGTGGTGTGGCTAGAATAACAACGTCGATATCGGTGGCCAAGACCTTTTTATAGGCATCAAAACCGATAAAAAGTGTCTCCGGCGTTACGGCAATGCGATCGCCGAACTTCACCTTTAATCCTTCCAGTGACGCATTCGCTCGTTCCGGAAAAATATCACAGGCAGCGATTAGTTTAATATTCGGATCAACGCTCATAGCGTCAACAACAGCCCCACTTCCTCGACCTCCACAACCAACAAGTCCAATCTTCAGGAGCGAAGATTCTGCGGCATGGACCCGTATGGAACTGCCTGACGTCAATACGGCTGTCGATAAAAGGACGCTCTTCTTTAAAAAATCACGTCTCGTTTTCCTCGTTTTCATGGTTACTCCTTGTTCTGTTTTATATTTTGAGTGTTCGTGAAGGCTCTTCACCAAAACCTTCAATTCTAATCATGTTTTCCTCCAGCGTTACAATGGCATAGGCGTTTTTCGATTCGACAACTCCTTTAAACGTAACATGATGAACATTTTTACGTGTTCCGAATCCACCTTCGTGTAAATGTCCGGCGAAATAGGCCTTGACTGACATATGACGGTCCATTATATCCAAAACATCCATCCCATTCCAGGTCGAAACCCCTAATTTTGAAAAATAAATTCCCATATTGCCGACAGAACCAAGATTGGGAAAACCTTCAACGGTCCGGGCATACGAAAATAGTGGAAAATGGGAAAAAACAAGAACCTTTTCCTGCAAACGATCCGCTTCGGTCAATTCCTTCTCAAACCATTGAAGCTGCTTTTTCGAAAGACAGCCGTTCCAGGAAAATGGAAGTTTTCCGGTCTTCAATCGATATTGCTCCTGTAATTTTCTGACATTCTCCTCTTCTTTTTTAGACATGGCTGTCGGATATCCGAGTTCCAAACCGAACAGAATAATAAAACGCCAACGATTATTTGTCGATTGCTCCGAATCTTTAGGAATATCTGAATCTTTAGGAATAAAGGAGTAATATCCGGGCTTCGCTACTTTTAAAATTCGATAGACGTCTTCTTTATGGTCTCGTTCTATATTGAAATCGTGATTTCCCAAGACATTCCTGAATTTTAAATTCGATCTTTGAAACAGTTCGGCCATACAGGTTAAATTATTCCAGCCCTCTTCAACAGGATCTCCCAATTGAAAGATAAAGGGAGTTTTTCGTTCTCGAAAAGTTCCAGCGGCTGTCAGAAATTTTTCGATGGAGTCTCGATAAATCCTTTTATCCTGTGGATCTTTATCCGCATATTGAATATCCGTAATGATACCGAATTGAATCATGCTCTTCTCCTGAAATCTTTATTCTTTAAAATCAATATTATTTTTACAATAGGTCAGTTGTTTTTCGATATCGGAACGTGATAAACAGATTATGTCACAAACAATTTTCGGATTCAATATATTTTCCAACTGTTCCAGATTATCGGCATGTCCTGTTTTCGATTGATAATCAAGGACTTCATCCTGAAGGGTATTGAGCCATTCCGGTAGTTCGAATCCTGTTCCCATGGGAGCTTGTGCGAATTGTTCCACTTGCTCTTCCAAGCGCTTAAAAGCTGTTTTTGGTTTTTCAGATCGAACATCTTCAATTGCCTCTCCCACAAGACCGCACATCTGGGCAATTTGTAACGGTCGAACAAGACGCTCTTGAAGTCGTTCGTAAATACTGGGGAGCCACATACCATATTTTTCGGAGAGTTCCATATAATTTTTAATATTTTCTTCGGAGATACTGGCACTTTTTTTCGCGACACTCTTTTCCCATAATACGGCGGCGTCAAAACATTTGGCCCGAATTAAGGCATCGTGAATCCAATAGACCGGCTTTAAATTCCATGATATGCGTTCGTATGAAATCAGAACACGAAGCATATCAAGGAACATATAGGTTTTTTCACCATGGTCGGAATGTGTCGTCGTACTGTTGTAATCAATATACTCCGCATAGTTCTCCGCGATACATTCGAAGATCCATTCCAGATATTGAATGGCCTGACTAATATTATATTTACCATTTGTGATATCGTCGATCAAATGCTCGGCAACTTCCAGTGTTTCGTTTTTCTCCTTTAAATGTATTAGAGAATGGAGCCAACTCGCCACGCCCTGGTGTAAAATGGCACGAAGATTACGGAACGCTAAAAATTGTTGTGTTAGGAGGTCTTTACCATAGGTAATAATGAACTTCTTAATACCTTCCCAGATGGAAAAAGTCGATAATGTTTCCACCGAGGAGATGCGAATATGCTGACTATGGGAAAGCCAGCAGTTCACCAGAATATCGACCGTTTTTTCCGCGAAATGAACCTGCGCTTCCGGAATACTTTTTAAGGTGGAATCGTCGATCCGAAGCCGCCATCGTTTCGAAGATTCCGCAATGGACTTGGCCAGACTTCGGGTTGCCGTTTCAAACAGACGATCGAATTCGGTAATCGCGCCTGGCATGGAAGGACGTATTCCTTCCATACATTGAACCGTTCTCAATAATTCAAACGTCTCCTTAATCAAACCGAGTCGCGGTAAATACTCCAGAAGTCGAAGTACAATTTGTTGAAGACAACGACAAGTAACGATTTTTTCCGGCTTGCCTCCCCGCGAGGTCGGAATGTAAAGAAGTGTCTGTGATTTAAGCTGGAAAAGTAAAACCTTCCATTGTTTTCGAATTTTAGAAACATCTCCGGATAAAATCGCGCTAAAAACATTCAATATTTGTTTTCGACGTTTATTTTTAGAATATCTTTTCAAGATGTTATCCAGAATTGTTTCGGTTATATCTTTTTTCGGAGTCGGATCTTTTTCCGGGGCTTTACCTGTCTCCTTTGCTAGTAGAATTGATTCCATAAACAGAATGGAATCCGATACTTCTACAGTCGTCCAGATAATGCGATCCAACAGAATCTCTTTTGTTCCCAAATGCTGGTCATATTCCATTAAGGATTCCGCCGTTCCACTCGGCTTTGGGACCCGATATCGAAATGTTTGGTCGAGAAGACTCTCCAGATCATCTTGATAGGTATATGCCTGCTTCAGCCAGTTCTCCAAATGCTGGCAAATTTCGTTTGATAGATTTCCCTTCTTCAAGAGGGCGAAACTTTTTCCCGCCACGTACTTCCATAATTTGACCAGGGTATAAATAAAGATCAGGCGGTCATTGATCCGTTCCATTTCCAAATTCAGTTCGGAATCGTCACCATCAATATACCCTGAATTACCATCCATCATCTCGCCGTCATTACCGTCTTCAGCACTGTCCTGAAATGTCATATTATCATAGGCGGCCTTAAAAGTGGGATCAATACCCATCATATCGTCGTCATCGTTATCATCGTCGTCGCTATTATTGTCGTCGCTGTTATCGTTATCGCTGTTATCGTCGTCTTCACTATCGTTTTCGTTTTTGTCATTTAGGGCGTTGTCTATATTAAAAGACTGGAAGATATTGAAATTATCTTCTTTGTTGTAATTGTTCTCGATATAGGTTTCGTTATCACCTTTATCGTCTTCGTTATTATCATCTTCGTTATTATTGTCTTCGTTATTATCGATATCGTCTTCAATATCGTCTTCGATATCATCATCTTCATCATAGAAATCGTCATAACCATTGAGATTTTCGTCTTCCTCAAGCTGGGTTAAAAAATCAATAAAGTTATCCTGTTCAAAAGTACTGTTTGTCGATTTTATTTTTTTATTCAACAGGACAAAAAATGCGTCATAGTCATCGTCTGTATAAATTTTAGGGTCGGTATCGTTATTATTTGTTTTCGAATTTGAGTTATCCGAATTTGATTTGTCCGAATTGGAAGGACTTTTCGAGAATATTCCGGGATGTAGTATCTCCAATAATAATTTTAAAGGCGATAAAGTTTTGCCGGAAACCAGGGAAGCCAAGATATCATGAATTTGATCGATCTCGCGATTAATCTGTAGCGTTACGTTATCGTTATCGTCTTCGTTATTTGTTTTGTTGTTATCAAATTTGTCGTCGCTGTCTATTTTATTGTTATCACCACCATCACTACTGTCAAGGCTATTGGATTCCATGTCCAAAATATTGGAATAGAGAATGGTGATAAATAAATTTTCATTGATATTTGGTATTTGTAAATCGATGGTTCTATTTTCTAAAGCGCTTTCAATTTTATCGATAAAAGTAATCCAGGTATTAAATACCTCCAAAGCATAGTCCCAGGAAATACCTTCATCGAACGGAAACTGTTGGGGAATTTCGTTGAATAGTCTTTGAAAGCATTCATGGATTTTTGTTAAATTATAGAGTTTGTGAAACTTGGCCCGATAGAAAATAATAAAAAGAGCCAGGTCTTTTAGTCGAAGAATTTTTGACTGCAAATAATTGTCAATAACCAATTCGTGACCTTGTGCAAACGGAACTCCGGTTACGGAGAAATTAATAGTGATATTGGGACTTGCAGTTTTGGAAGGCGTCGAAACTTTTTTCTCCAACAGTCCGGGATCAATGTCAAGCGTTGGAACCGCCCAGTATTTATCGGCATTGGCTTCCAGGCGATCCAGGAGTTTAATCATCAACTCCCAGCGCTGATTGGAATCAAGTATTTCTCCATTGGACATAATTTTTTTCTTGGAGACCGTTGTTGATAAATTAGATTTAGCAATGGTTCGATTGTTTCGCAGCTTGAAATTATCGGTTAAAACCATACTTTCTCCGGATAATTGTTGAACCCATCGAAACAGAATGGTATGGAAGGAATAATTACCCTCTTGTAGGGCGATACGATCAGAATCACTCAACCAGTGCATCATCAAGGCCATGGAAGATACGAGGTCATTCTGTTCGAGTAACGCTTCACAGAGCAGAACAAAAGCTTTTGGAGAATTAAAACGTTCGACATGTCTTTGCCAGAAGGCGACGTCGCCTGTGGCATTGCCCGCCTTATACCAGACCGCTAGTGCGTTTGAGACCTTGGCGGCCGATTCCCAAACATCCTGTCCGGAAAAACCTTCGACGTCGGATACTTCCGTACTGCCAAACTGATCCCACCATCCGGCCAGCGTACTCATTCTGTCAGAAAGATCGGCTTGAAGTTCACTATTACCATGGACGGCACACTCTTTTTCCAATCGACTGTAAAGATCGAAAATATCATTCATAATACCAATCAGATCGTCAATACGATGATCGTGAATGGAATTATCGACGGCCGGAAACAGACTGTATTGTGCTCCAAACCCGAGTAAAGACCATGGGTCGGCCAAGGCACCACAATCAATTCCACGATAAAGAAGGTCCTCAATCGAAGGAAGAAGTTCTGCGGCTTTAATGTACTCGCCTTTATCGGCGAGAAGATGTCCCTCGGTCACATGACAGTCTATTTGACATAGAAAACGAGCGGAAGTTACAATAATAATTTGCGTCTGTTTAAGAGCTGCATCGAAATATCCCATTCTGGCAAAAGTTCGCGCCAGATTGAAACGCTGTAATTGATCGGCTCGTTGCTTGGCTAGATATTTATTCAAACTCTGACGTGCTCCTCCAAAAGGCTGAAAGAGTCGTTTAGCCTCTTCCTGAAGTGTTATCTTCATCGACTCCGGTACCTTCTGGATGAGAAGTTCATAAAATCGATCCCGATAATCGGCAATCAGAGGCATTAAGGTAATTAAAGAGACCGTGGAATCGTGTGCCTGAACATGATCTCCACTGATTCCTGACCCCATTAACATGGTACCAGCTAGAACGGCCGCCGCCTCCAGGGAGAGAATGGCTATTTTTTCAGAAGGTTTGTTCTCCGATATTCCTTCCTTAACGCGCCCCAGTATTCCATCGACCGTAACCTGATGAATAACAAAACGTCGATAGTATCCATCTTCATCAATACAATGCGGATCCCAGGTTCCGAAACTGTAATTCGGACGACGATTGACTGGATGATCGAAATCATAGGCCCTCGGATCCATTACTATTTCACGAATCTTGTCCAGATCAAACCAGGCATCGTGAAGAAGAGATGGATCCGTTGTCCGTAATATCTCCAACGTTTGTGTTATTAGTTGCCGATAGGGACCACAGGCAACTCCTGCATCTTCCCGATATAAAGATAATGGAGCAATCCATTCATGCGGATTGGGTTCGTGTTTTTCTTCACCTTCAAGAACGGGAATAGGACGGTATCCAATGAAATCATTCAGTTCTATGATAATATTAAGAATAAAGGATTCGTCTTTTCCGTCATAATCTTCAGTCGAGATTTTGGCCAGAGTCAATTCACAAACACGAGCCAAAAAAAATGGATTAAACAGAAATTCATCTTTTTGATGATAGAGTACGTCTTTATGAAATTCACGAAAAGAAGGAAGAATCTTGTCATAGACGATTTGAAGAATCCATCCTGCCCGTTCCGAATTTTTAAAAGCATCGCTGTTTTGCTTTAGCAACAGTAGTTCGTCTGTTAATTTTCGACGGGCCTCCAACCAGATCGACTGACAACCGGATTGCTCCAGAATCGAATAGAGAGAGTTCCATGCCTTAAAAAATCGCGGTTCATGATTGCCGGACGAAAAGTTCAGGTAACCAAGGATGTCGCGCACTATCACATTTTCTTCATTGTTATTTTCTGATGACATAATGGTCTCGTCTATTGTAAAGATGAAATTTCCTTGACCGAATACTGTTTCCTACTCTAATACTTCTATTTTAATGAAGGACTCTCTTTTTACAAGGACCGGGGTATCCTAAAGAACGCTTTTACAAGTTTGTTTTCATTCTTTCGTACAACCGCTTTCAATCAAAACTTTACCAATGACTTTATTTGACGTACTTGTTAAATAATGAAATGGATTTAAAACTGGTTACAGGCACTTTCGTTTTATTAAGGATTTGTTCTGTTAAAGAAAATTTTTTGAAAAAAAAGGACAAAATATAAATTTTTCCATATATTTTTTAAACATTAGTCTTGAGTTAAACGAAAAAAATTGTAATGTAATATGTATTGGAAATTTTAGAACTTTCTTATATTTGATAACTATGGCATGTAAAGGAAGAATGTCTTTCTGTGAAGGGAAGATTGAACGATGTCAAGCGTCAATATGGAAGGATAATAAATAAACGAATCGTTTTTATATCGATGAACAAGACGAATGATGTCAATCATCCGAAAAATAAATCGTGCCATATTCTCGGGATCGAATATGATTTTCACAAAAGAAAACAAGGACCTTCATTTGGTTTTCTTCGATAAAACAAGACGTTTATACAAATCAAGATTCTTTTAACCGATACCGTAAAGGTAACATGAAGGAGAGTAATCCATGGCAAAAAAAGTTGCAGTGAAAAAAGCTGATGCCCCTAAAGAAACCAAAAAAGCTGCTGTAAAGAAAACAGCGGTCAAGAAAGCTGCTGACGAGAAGGCTCCTGTGAAAAAAGCTGCCGTCAAAAAGGCAGCCGTTGAAAAAGCACCTGTCGAAAAAGCCCCTGTTGAAAAAGCCACCATTGAAAAGGCCCCAGTGAAAAAAGCCCCTGTGAAAAGGGCTGTAGTGAAAAAAGCCACCGTCGAAAAAATCCCTGCTGAAAAAGCCCCTGCTGAAAAAGCCACCGTCAAAAAAGCCCCTGTCAAAAAAGCCTCCGCTGAAAAAGCCCCTGTTGAAAAAGTCGCTGTTGTAAAAGTCGCTGTCAAAAAAGTTGCTGTCAAAAAAGTTGCCGATAAAAAGACGGCCGATAAAAAAGTTGACGCTCCTAAAGTTGAGAAAAAGACCGTTAAAAGGGTCTGTAAACGATCCTCTCAAAAAAGTGACGACTGATTCCTTTCTTTGCTTGTCTCTGTCTAAAGAAAGATACTCTCTCTTTTGTTGGCAATTTATTTTCAGGACGGTTTATTAGTAAAATCCAAACCGTCCATAAAGTTGGTGTCCATAAAGTTGGTGTCCTTAAATTTGGGCGTAGAGTTCCTCTTGTGATGTTTGTATTACCATTTTTATCAATTTGACGTTCCCCTGTCAAAATATTGTCATGGAGCCTTCAATATACATAATATCTTCAATCTACATTGCCTTTTCAATCTACATTGCCTCCTGAATATATCTTCAATATATAGGGATTCTTTAACATACATTAATAGTAACCGTTCACGGATATAAAGTGAAACCACGGATAACACTGATTTTCACGGATAGTTTTTTGACAAACAAACTGTTTTAAGATGATAATTATTTATCATAATAGATAAAAATGTTTCGTTTGTTATTGTAAAACATTGTATTTTACGGCAGACTATCTCTGTTTATCCGTGATATCCTTGGTTCCAAAATCGTTCATGAATAGTTCCCATTAATATATACTTTAGGATGTTATAAATGCGGTATTTCCTGGGAGTGATGTCTCGTCCACCTCCTCCAAAACAGGCGTTTCGCCTGTTTTGAAAAATAGACTTTTATCACGACCTTGAGTATACATATGTTTTCTGGAGATATTCGCAGGCCGTTTATAATCCCGGGAAGATAAAACTACCCGGCTTCAAAATATATCCTTGACTGTCAAATATTTAAGAGAGCGTTATTCGTTACGGCAGACATGCGTTGTCCATTCCAATTTCCAACGACAGCCATGTTGACTGTAACGTGGTTCTTCCAACTGTATTGTTCCACCGAAGCCTTGCAGAAGGCGGTAGACCTTGGAAAGTCCAAAACCAAGTCCACGCCCGTAGGAACGTCCCGACCAATAGGGCGTAAAAAGATTTTCTCTGTCTTCTGGTGAAATACCCGGACCATTGTCTTCTAAAACGAATTGGATCAATACTTTTTCGATTAGTAAATTATCGGATGATAAAAGAGAATCATTCTTCGGTAATGAAGGAAACAAACTGGTCCGCCCTTCAAAATGAATGGTTTTGTCACCATTATCATTCGAGGGTAAACTTAAAAGTGCCTCCACGGAATTTTTTATCAACGCTCCAAGAATTGTCTCAATCTGCGACGAATCCAAATCGAGAAGAGGTAATTCTTCTCCCGGTCCCTTTTCGTAATGCACTTCTATTTTTACAGGACTGGAATGAAGATCTCTTTGTTGGCGTTCCAAACAGGAAGAAAGAAGTTTAAAGATATCGGTCGGTTTATATTGAGGAATCGGTGGACGTGCAAATGTACGAATATCGGCAATCATTTCATAGGCACGTTTCGTTTGTGCAAGTATAATACCGAGATGATAACGCTCGTCCGGTTCCTCCGTATGCTGGAGAAGATATTGGGCATGACCACTGATTACAGTTAATGGATTATTGATTTCATGACCTGCTCCCGCTGCAAATTCGGCAAGCGCGTTTATCTTCTGACGTTCCAACTCTTCCGTAAACGTATTATCATCTCTCTTTCGATCTGTCATGAATTCTTCCAATTATTATTTTGCCAAAATAATTATATCGTAATTATCGTAACCGTTCACGAATATAAAGTGTAACCGCGAATATAAAGTGTAACCGCGAATATAAAGTGTAACCACGAATATAAAGTAAAACCACGAATATAAAGTAAAACCACGAATATAAAGTGTAACCACGAATATAAAGTGAAACCACGGATAACACTGATTTTCACGGATAGTTTTTTGG